>JAIMAL010000024.1:0-32500 GCA_023511995.1 Burkholderiales bacterium | reverse complement strand
TTTGAGGACGTGGGCGATGTCCCCCGCGGGGACGGTCACTTCCGGCATGTCCTCCGGCAGGGCGTGGTGGCGGAAGCGTGCCTCAAAATCGGCCAGCGCCTTCGCCGCCGCGGCGCGGTCGTGGAAGCGGGCAACGATCTCCTGCGCAAACCGCACTTTGATGTCGCGCGGGTTGCGCCCTTCGGCCACTTCCCTTTTCCACTGCTCGATGACGGACAGGGGCTCGAAGGAGAGGAGCTCGATGTAGCGCCACATGAGCTCGTCCGAGATGGACATGAGCTTGCCGAACATTTCCCCCGGCGGCTCGTCGATGCCGATGTAGTTGTTGAGGGACTTCGACATCTTCTGCACGCCATCCAGCCCTTCCAGGATGGGCATGGTGAGAACCACCTGCGGCGGCTGGCCGTAGTGTTTCTGCAGCTCCCGCCCCACGAGGAGGTTGAATTTCTGGTCCGTTCCCCCGAGCTCCATGTCGGCACGCAGGGCCACCGAATCGTAGCCCTGGATCAGGGGATAGAGAAACTCGTGCAGCGCAATGGGTTGGCCGGCGCTGTAGCGTTTGTGGAAATCCTCCCGCTCCAGCATGCGGGCCACGGTGTAGGAGGAGGCCAGGGCGACCATGTCCGCCGCCCGCATTTCGCCCATCCAGCTGGAGTTGAACACCACCAGGGTCTTTTCCGGGTCGAGAATCTTGAAAATCTGCCGCTCATAGGTGCGCGCGTTTTCCAGCACCTGATCCCGGGACAGCGGTGGACGGGTGGCATTGCGCCCGCTGGGGTCGCCGATCATGCCCGTGAAATCGCCGATAAGGAAGATGGCCTCGTGCCCCAGGTCCTGCAACTGGCGCAGCTTGTTGAGCAATACCGTGTGCCCGAGATGCAGATCCGGCGCGGTGGGATCGAACCCGGCCTTCACCCGCAGAGGTCGCCCCTCGCCGAGTTTGGCCTTGAGCTCCTCCTCCAGAAGCAGTTCGTGGCAGCCCCGTTTGATGATGCGCAGGGCCTCTTCGATGGGGACCCCGGAGCCTTGAATATTAGTCATCGCTGAAATTCCTGCGGCTGGTTCATGACAGAAATTTGTTTTGCCCGCGGCGGGAACTCTGCTATCCTCGCGCCTGGTTTTTCGCAAAGGCGCAGCCATGAAAAAGGACAAAGGCGCGATTCTAGCGCAAAATCCGCCCGCCGCCGGCGAGGCCGGCCGCATCCGCCTCCGCTGGCTCATCGCGCTGTCCACCCTGCCCCTGCTCGGCATGGCCGTGGCCTTTGGCATTGCCCCGGCCACCGATCCCCAACCCATCGAACGCAAAACCGTGATCGAGGCGCTGGCGCTGCCTGAACCCACGGCCCTCGACGAGGGCGAACAGACCTTCTGGCGGCAGACCCGCATCCAACGGGGTGATACCCTGGGCAGTCTCCTCGATCGGCTGGAGGTGGACGATTCAGCCGCCTTTGCCTTTCTGCGCGCCACGCGGGAGGCGCGCACCCTCTCCCAGCTCGTGCCGGGGCGCAGCGTGCGGGCGGAGACGGATGCCGAGGGAAGGCTGCTCAGCCTGCGCTATGTCGCGCCCGACCAGACCCTGCTGGAGGTGACGCGGGAGGGCGACAGCTTCCGTGTGCGGGAGGCTCCCGCGCCGGTGGAGGTGCGGGTGACGGTGAAGTCGGGCGAGATTCGCAACTCCCTCTTCGGGGCCACGGATGCGGCGGGCGTGCCGGATGCCATTGCCATCCAGATGGCGGAGATCTTCTCCTCCGACATCGATTTCCATCTCGACCTGCGCAAGGGCGACCGCTTCACCGTCGTCTATGAGACTCTGCACCACGATGGCGAGCCGGTGCGCACCGGCCGCGTGCTGGCCGCGGAATTCGTCAATGCCGGCCGCACCTACCAGGCGGTCTATTTCCGCGACCACGCGGGCCACGAAGGTTATTACACGCCCGATGGCCGCAGTCTGCGCAAGGCCTTCCTCCGCTCGCCGCTGGAATTTTCCCGCATCACCTCAGGCTTCAGCCTAGCCCGCTTCCATCCGGTGTTGCAGACCTGGCGCGCCCACAAGGGCGTCGATTACGCCGCGCCGACGGGCACGCCGGTGCGCGCCGTGGCGGACGGCAAGGTCGCATTCGCCGGGCGTCAGGGGGGCTATGGCAATCTCATCGTGCTGCAGCATCAGGGCAACATCAGCACCGCCTATGGCCATCTTTCCGGTTTTGCCAAAGGCATCCGCCAGGGCGCCCGGGTCAGCCAGGGGCAGACCATCGGTTACGTGGGTGCCACGGGGCTGGCCACCGGCCCGCATCTGCACTACGAATTCCGCGTCGCCGGTGTGCAGCGCAATCCCATGACGGTGCCCATGCCCCAGGCCACGCCCATTGCCGCGCAATATCGTGACGAATTTCGCCGGGTCACTGCCCCGCTCATGGCGCGGCTGGCCATGGTGCGCGGCCTGAACCTCGCCAGCATCGACTGACGCCGCGCGGCGCCTCCCCGCGCCATGGCCGCCTCCTCCCTCGTCATCGGCATCATGTCTGGCACCAGCCTCGATGGCATCGATGCCGTGCTGGCGGATTATGGCCAGAGCCCGCCGCAAAGCCTCGGCCACGTCCACCTCGGCTTCGACCCGGAACTCAAAGAGGAGCTCCTCGCCCTCAACCGCCCGGGTACGAACGAACTGGAACGGGCGGCGCTCGCCGGCAACCGGCTTGCCGAACACTATGCCCAGGCGGTGCACCACCTGCTCAGGCAGACAGGCCTTGCGCCCGCGGCCATCGCCGCCATCGGCTGCCACGGTCAGACCGTGCGCCACCGCCCGGAGCTGGGTTACACCGTGCAGCTCAACAATCCGGCGCGGCTTGCGGAACGCACCGGCATTGCCGTGGTCGCCGACTTCCGCAGCCGGGACGTGGCCGCCGGCGGCCAGGGCGCGCCCCTGGTGCCGGCCTTCCATGCTGCCGTTTTCTCCCATCCCAGTCGTCACCGTGTCATCATCAACATCGGCGGGATTGCCAATCTCACCGACCTGCCGCCGGGGGGGCCCGTCACCGGCTTCGACTGCGGCCCCGGCAATCTGCTTCTCGATGCCTGGTGCCAGCGTCACTGCGGCCAGCCTTACGATGAGGGCGGCAGATGGGCGGCCTCCGGTCGCCCCATCCCGGAACTTCTGGCCGAGCTGCTTACCGATCCCTTCTTCGGTGAGCCACCGCCCAAGAGCACCGGGCGGGAGCTCTTCCATCTCGGCTGGCTTGAACCGAGGCTCAAACCCGACTATGCGCCCGCCGACGTGCAGGCCACGCTGCTGCGCCTCACCGTGCACGGCATCCGGGAGGCGGTCCGCCGTTTTGCCAGCGGGGCCGAGGAGGTGTGGCTCTGTGGAGGGGGAGCCCGCAACACAGCCCTGGTGAACACCCTGCGCCACGCCTTCGCCGATACGGCAACCCCCGTGGCCCTCACCGACGCGCTGGGCGTGCCGGCGGAGTGGGTGGAAGCGCTGGCCTTTGGCTGGCTGGCCTGGCGCACCCTCCACGGTGCCCCCGGCAACCTTCCCGCCGTCACCGGCGCCGCCCATGCCTGCGTGCTGGGAGCGATCTATCCGGCTTAAACCCAGATTGTCCCTTGGACCGGCGTATGCCTACAGGGGAGACGGGTAGGACCGGCAAACCTCTCCGGCATCTCCCATTGCCCGAACCTACGCGGGCCTCGGCTCGCGCCTTCCCGCGTCCCAATGGACAATCTGGGTTAAAGGGGAAGAAGACGGGATAAGGCTTCAGCGGCTTTCGAGCCAGGCGAGCATGTCGAGGTAGGCTTTTTTGTCGCCGGGCTCGAAGCCCTTGATGTCGAGGCTTTTGAGGACCTTCTGGCCGAGTGGGTCATGGGCCGCATTCAGCAGCCCGGCGCGCAGGGTTTCCTTTTCCGCCGGGGAGAGTTTGGGTGAGGCGATGAGACTCCAGTAGGGGAGCTTGCGGCTTTCGAAGAGGGTCACACCACCCCTGGCTTCCCACTGTTTGGCCACGATGGGGGAGACCATGCCCACATCGGCGAAGCGTTGCTCGACGATATAGGCGATCGCGTCCTGATAGCGGGCCTTGACGCGCTCCGACGGCTTGGGCAGCAGGTTCAGGTCCCGCAGGGTGGTTATCCCGGCCTTCTCCATGAAGGTGCCTTCGGCATAGGCGATGCGGTGCCCGCGGATGTCTTCCGGTTTTTTGAAACCGCTGTCCGCCCGGGTGATGAATTTCACGGTGAAGGCCCCCTGCACGGCGGCGACCAGATCATAGTCGGCCTTGGCCATGGCCTGGGCCGCGACGTTGCTGGGCTTGGCAAAGAAGAGGGCATAGCGGCCCTTGAGGAGATTTTCCGTCGAGCTCTTGAGGTTCTGCGAGGACTCCAGGCGGACCGGCTTTTTCAGAAGTTTCGCCAGGTAATCCGCCAGCGGCTGGTAACGCTCCGTCAGCGCCGCGTAGTCCTGCTGGCCGGCGGTCCCGTCGTTGACGCCCAAAAGCAACGCCTCCTGGGCCTCAGCGACAAGACCGCTCAAGCACAAAAACAACAGAAGCAACGCGCGCATTCCAGTCCCTCCATGAAACCGACGGGGAGGCTTGCGCCTCCCCACGGGCAGAACAAACCTTCCGAAAGCAGAATCAACCTTCAGAACAGGGGCCGCTTGATGGTCACCGCACCCCGCACCTGACCCTCCCGGTAACCGGTGGCGCGGTCATGGGGATATTCTGCCGCAAGCCGCGCGCGCGTGCCTTCCGACACCGTCTCCGGCGTGCCGTGGCAGTTGAGGCAAAGGGGCTGCACCGGCAGCGCCTTCATGTAGCGGAAGTAGCGCCCCGCCGGCTCGCTGACCACTTCCGAGTACTCCAGGGTTTCCGCCTTCTCGCCCGCCGCCACCCGCCGGTCGAAATCGGCGAGCACCTTCTGCTCCCAGGCATCGGGGGTGCCGATCATGGGATTACGGGTTTTCAGGGAGACGCGCCGGATTTGCCAGCCCTGCTGGGTGGACAGCTCGCTGGCAATGGCCGGGGCGATATTCTTGCACACCTTGATGGCATTTTCCGGGCCGCCGGCCGCCAGTTCCTTTTTCAGCTCTGCACCCAGCCGCTGCACCAGGGTCTGTGTCGCCTTGCGGCTTTCCTCCACATAACGACCCGTATCGTCCTGGGCAAGCGCCGGGGTGGCGAAAGTCAGCGCGACGAGAAGGGGACGCAGTTTCATTTTTGATCTCCAGGTTGAAGAAGGGCCGGTAGTTTAAGACCCTCCCGCCCCGGTCAGTCAAGACGTCCGGACCGTGGAACAGCCAGGAGGAGAAGGAAAACCATCAGCCCCACCGCGGCGCCATTGCCAAGCCGCATGAAGGGCGTTTCCCCGAAGCGGCCCTGGGCGGTGACATGCAGCGCCCCCGTGCGGAAGGGCTCGAGGCGGGCGATCACCCGCCCTTTGGCGTCGATGAGGGCCGTGATGCCGGTATTGGTGGCGCGCAGCATCATGCGCCGCATCTCCGCCGCCCGCATCTGGGCAATCTGCAGATGCTGGCGCGGCGCGATGGAATCGCCGAACCAGGCGTCGTTGCTCACGTTGGCGAGCAACGTGGCCCGGGAAGCCGAGGCCAGCAGCTCCTCGCCGAAGACGTCCTCGTAGCAGATGTTGGTGGCGAGCCGCTGCCCCGCCACCGCCAGGGGTGGCTGGCCCGGGCTGCCGGCGGTGAAGTCCCCCAGGGGAATGTGCAGGAAATCCAGCAACCAGCCGAACAGGGGCCGCAGGGGCAGGAACTCGCCGAAGGGCACGAGATGCACCTTGCGGTAGGTCTGGGGGTCGCTCACCCCCAAGCTCACCACGCTGTTGTAGTAGCGGCCCCCGTCGGCGCTACGCTCCGGCACGCCGAAGACCACATCACCCCCAACGCGGCGCGCATGGGCGGCGAGGCGCTCCAGGTAGGCGGGCGGCAACTGGTCGAGGAAGAGGGGAAAGGCGGTCTCCGGCAACAGAATGAGCCGGGAGGGACTTTCCTCCACCAGGCGCGCATAGGTGGCGAGGGTGGGCGCGACCCGCTCCTCACGCCATTTGATGTCCTGGGGGATGTTGCCCTGCAGCAGACTCACGGAAACCGCCTCCCCCACAGGGCGCGTCCATTCCACCCGGTTGAGCAGCGCCCCGGCCGCCCAAAGGGCGACCAGGGCCGCCACCGCGCCCAGGCCGCGCCGCGCATCGCAACGGAAGCGCCAGATCAGAACGAGAAGCCCCGCGCTTACGGCCATCAGCAGGGAGACGCCATAGACCCCCAGCACAGGGGCATAGCCCATGAGGGGGCTTTCCGGCACGGCGGCATAGCCCACGGCGAGCCAGGGAAAACCGGTGAAAACGAAGCCGCGCACCCATTCCGCCCCGGCCCAGGTGGCAGGCAGCAGGCAAAGCAGGGTCCGGGCGGGTGAACGGACCACCCCCATCGCCCCCACCGCCGCCGGAAAAAGGGCAAGGAAAAGGCAGAAAAGCAGCGTCGAGACGGCCGCAAGCGGAGCCGGCATGCCGCCGAAATCATGCAGGCTCACATAGACCCAGGATACCCCCAGCAGAAAAAAGCCCGCGCCGAAGGCAAAGCCGATGGCCGCCCTGCTGCGGGAATCCGTCCGCTGCCAGAGGTGAAAGAGGACGGCGAGGGTGAGAACCGGCAGGTAGAAAAGGTGAAAAGGCGCAAAGCCGAGGACACTGAGGCCACCCAGCGCAAAGGCCACCGCCAGCCGACGGGAAAGCGGCAGGAACCCCCTCAAGTGGCGTCTTCGCTCGTCGACTGCGCCCCGGGCAGGCGCTCCACCAGGAGGGAGTGCAGCCGTCGGCTGTCGGCGCGCAGCACCTGGAAGCGCAGACCATCGAAGGTGACGGTCTCGCCCCGCTTGGGCAGGCGGCCGAAGCGGGAGATCACCAAACCGCCGACGGTGTCGTATTCCTCGTCGCTGAAATGGGTGCCCATGACTTCGTTGAAGGCCGCGATCTCGGTGAGCGCCTTGACGCGGTAGCGGTTGTTGCCGGCGGGGATGATGTTGTCCTCGACCTCATCGAAGTCGAACTCGTCCTCGATGTCGCCGACGATCTGCTCCAGCACGTCCTCAATGGTGACCAGCCCCGCCACACCACCGAATTCATCGACGACGATGGCGATGTGGTTGCGGTTGCTGCGGAATTCCTTGAGCAGCACGTTCACCCGCTTGGATTCGGGAATGAACACCGCAGGCCGCAGCATGTCGCGCACACTGGTTTCCTCCCCCGCGTAGTAACGCAGCATGTCCTTGGCCAGCAGAATACCGATGACGTCATCGCGATCCTTGTCGATGACGGGAAAGCGCGAATGGGCGGTCTCGATCATGAAGGGCAGGAATTTCTCCGGCGGGTCATTGATGTCGATCACATCCATCTGCGCGCGGGGGATCATGATGTCCCGCACCTGCATCTCGGAGACCTGCAGCACGCCCTCGATCATGGCCAGCGCGTCTGCATCCAGGAGATTCCGCTCATAGGCGGAGTGCAACAATTCGATGAGTTGCTCGCGGTCTTCCGGCTCGCGCATCAAAAGCGCGCCGAGCCGCTCGAGCCAGCCCGGCTTCGTACTCGCATCGTCCATGTGATTGAAATCAACCCCGGCGGGGTAATGAATGGCGAATGGCCGTGCCATTCGTCATGCATCAGCCGGCACCGGCAGCGGCTGCGTAAGGGTCAGGATAGCCCAGCCGGGTGAGGATCTCCCCTTCCCGCGCTTCCATCACCCGGGCTTGCGCCTCGGTTTCGTGATCGTACCCTTGCAGATGCAGCACCCCATGCACGATGAGGTGGGCGCAATGGGCGGCGACGGACTTCCCCTGCTCCTCCGCCTCGCGCAAAAGGACGGGCACGCAGATGACCACATCCCCCGTAAGCGGACGGGTTTCATAGGCAAAGCTTAGCACATTCGTCGCGTAGTCTTTGCCGCGGAAATCGCGGTTGAGGGCACGTCCCTCCGCCTCACCGACAAAACGCACCGTGATTTCCGCATCGCCCGTCACCGCCGCGGCGACCCAGCGGCGCACCTGGCTGCGCGTGGGCAGCAGCGGCGATTTCACCGCATATTGTACGCTCAGGGAAAGCTTAAGCCTGGCCTTGCGATTTCTGGAAGCGGTCGTAGGCATTGATGATGTGTTGCACCAGAGGATGGCGCACCACGTCCTCGGATTGGAAAAAGGTGAAGGCAATCCCCTGCACCTCGCGCAAGACCTCCTGCGCCTGCACGAGACCGCTCAACTGGCCGCGGGCCAGATCGATCTGCGTGACATCACCGGTGATCACGGCCTTGGTGCCAAAGCCGATGCGCGTCAAAAACATCTTCATCTGCTCCGGCGTGGTGTTCTGGGCCTCGTCGAGAATGATGAAGGAATGATTGAGGGTGCGCCCCCGCATGTAGGCCAGGGGCGCGATCTCGATGGTGCCGCGCTCGAACATTTTCTGCACGCGGTCGAAGCCCATCAGATCATAGAGGGCATCGTACAGGGGGCGCAGGTAGGGGTCCACCTTCTGCGCCAGATCGCCCGGCAGAAAGCCCAGGCGTTCCCCCGCCTCCACCGCGGGACGCACGAGGACGATGCGCTTGACCAGGTCCCGCTCCATGGCATCCACCGCACTGGCCACGGCAAGATAGGTCTTGCCCGTTCCCGCCGGACCGATGCCAAAGGTAATGTCGTGTTCCTGTATCTGGCGCAGATATTCGTTCTGCCGCGGCGTGCGTCCATGCAGGTCGGGACGCCGGGTCATGAGCACCGGCACCATGCCTTCCCTTCTTTCGCCTCCACGCTGGTGGGTGACCTCCACCAGCCCGAGTTGCACGTCCTCCACGGACAGGCTGCGCCCGGCCCGCGCATAGAAGCTCTGCAGGAGATCAGCAGCAAGGCGCGCCTTGTCGATCTCCCCCTCGACGCGGAAATGCTCGCCACGACGGAGGATTTTCACCTCGAGGGCAGTCTCGATCTGCCGCAGGTTTTCATCCAGCGCGCCGCACAGATTGGCAAGACGCCGGTTGTCCACGGGGGTGAAGGAGATTTCCACAGGCTTCATGGGTTGCCCTCCTGGGAGGAGCGGGGAAAACACGCGACCCCTTCCCGGGGGTGGGAGGGGGGTTGCTGCGAAAGCCGGGCTTGCATCACTTTAACGCGAAACCGGGCGGGACGTCTGCCTGGCCTTTAGCCATGGGGTGGGGCGCTTCGCCATGGGCGGTCGCATCACTGACCGGCGGTCTCAACCACTTCGCCCCGCAGCGAATGGGGCAGCGCCTCGGTGATGCGCACCGAAACGAACTGGTTGATGAGCCGGGGATGACCGCGGAAATTCACCACCCGGTTGTTGTCGGTGCGCCCGGCGAGGGCTTCGCCGTCTTTTTTCGACACCCCTTCCACCAGCACCCGCTGCACGCTGCCGACCATGCTGCGGCTGATGGCCTGGGCCTGCTCTTCCAGTTTTTGCTGCAGCCGCATGAGGCGGGCGGTCTTCACCTCCGCCGGTGTGGCATCGGGCAGGCTCGCCGCGGGCGTGCCGGGGCGGGGACTGAAGATGAAGCTGAAACTCGCATCGAAGCCCACTTCCTCCACAAGGCGCATGGTCGCCTCGAAATCCGCCTCGGTCTCGCCGGGGAAACCCACGATGAAATCGGAAGACAGGGAAAGATCGGGCCGCACCGCCCGCAACCGGCGCACCCGCGACTTGTATTCCAACGCCGTGTAATTGCGCTTCATCATCGCCAGGATGCGGTCGGAACCCGACTGCACGGGCAGATGCAGATGACTCACCAGCTTGGGGATGCGCCCATAGGCCTCGATGAGGCGATCGGTGAGCTCATTGGGGTGGGAGGTGGTGTAGCGGATGCGTTCGATGCCCGGAATTTCGGCGACGTATTCCAGGAGCAGCGTCAGGTCCGCATATTCGCCATCGTGCATGGCGCCGCGATAGGCATTGACGTTCTGGCCCAGCAGGGTCACTTCCTTTACCCCCTGTTCGGCCAGTTGCGCCACCTCGGCCAACACGTCGTCGAAGGGACGGGACACCTCCTCGCCGCGGGTATAGGGCACGACACAGAAGCTGCAGTATTTGGAGCACCCCTCCATGATGGAAACGTAGGCGGCCGCCCCTTCCACCCGCGGTGGCGGGAGGTTGTCGAATTTCTCGATCTCGGGAAAGCTCACGTCCACCTGGGGCCGGCCGGTGCGCCGCCGGGCGCGGATCAGCTCCGGCAGGCGGTGCAGCGTCTGCGGCCCGAACACCAGGTCCACATAGCGCGCCCGCTCGACGATGGCTTGCCCCTCCTGGCTTGCCACGCAGCCGCCCACGCCGATGAGAAGATCGGGTTTTTTCTGTTTCAGGTGTTTCCAGCGGCCCAGGTGGTGAAAGACCTTCTCCTGGGCTTTTTCCCGCACCGAACAGGTGTTGAAGAGGATGAGATCGGCCTCTTCCGGGTCGTCGGTGCGCTCATACCCTTCCGCCGCGGCGAGCACGTCGGCCATGCGGTCCGAGTCGTACTCGTTCATCTGGCAGCCGAAGGTCTTGATGTACAGCTTGCGCGTCACGACGGGGGAAGGGGATGACTTACGCGATGGGGAAAACGTTCCGGCCGCAAACAAGCAACCGCAGGAGAATCTGGTGGTGATAGGTGGACTTGAACCACCGACCCCAGCATTATGAGTGCTGTGCTCTGACCAGCTGAGCTATATCACCAGAATGTCCGTTCGGACTACAGGGGCCTGAATTATCCGGTTTCACCCAGGCTCCGTCAAGGAAACGGCCAGGCCCTCACACGTTGAAGAGGAAGTTCATCACGTCCCCATCCTGGACCACGTAATCCCGCCCCTCGGCGCGCATCCTGCCCGCCTCCCGCGCCCCCTGCTCGCCGCCATAGGCGATGAAATCCTCGAAGGCGATGGTCTGGGCGCGGATGAACCCCCGCTCGAAATCGGAGTGGATGACGCCCGCCGCCTCCGGCGCCGTGGCCCCCTTGCGGATGGTCCAGGCCCGCACCTCCTTGACCCCGGCGGTGAAATAGGTCTGCAGGCCCAAAAGATCATAGGCGGCACGGATGAGGCGGTTGAGCCCCGGCTCGGTCACGCCCATGGCAGCCAGGAATTCGGCTTTGTCGGCCTCGTCGAGATCGACGATTTCCGCTTCCAGCGCGGCGCAGAGCGCCACCACCGGCGCCCCTTCGGCCGCCGCATGGGCCTGCAGCCTGTCGAGGTACGGATTGTTGACAAAGCCGTCCTCCGCCACATTGGCCACATACATGGCCGGTTTTACCGTGAGCAGGCACAAAGGCTTGAGCAGGGCCTGCTCTTCGGCGGACAGATTGAGGCTGCGCGCCGGGCGGGCCTCGTTGAGATGGGGCAGTAGCCGATCCAGCACCGCGACGAGTTTTTGCGCCGCCTTGTCCCCCGCCCGCGCCTTTTTCACCTCACGGGCGTGGGCCTTCTCCACCGTGGCCAGATCAGCGAGCGCGAGTTCCGTGGCGATCACCTCGACGTCGGCGATGGGGTCCACGCGCCCGGCCACGTGGACCACGTTGGGGTCATCGAAACAGCGCACCACGTGGACGATGGCATCGGTTTCGCGGATGTTGGCCAGAAACTGGTTGCCCAGGCCCTCCCCCTTGGCCGCCCCCGCCACCAGACCGGCGATGTCCACGAACTCGACGATGGCCGGCACCACCCGCTGGGGCTTCACGATCTCGGCAAGCTGGGTGAGGCGCGGATCGGGCACCTCCACCACACCCACGTTGGGCTCGATGGTGCAGAAGGGATAGTTCTCCGCCGCGATGCCCGCCCGCGTCAGGGCATTGAAGAGGGTGGACTTGCCCACGTTGGGCAGTCCGACGATTCCGCATTTCAGGCTCATGTCATCATCCAGAGGGGGAGACCTTCGCCCGGGTATGGAGCCGGTGCATGGCCGTTTCAAGATCCCCGGCCACGGCCAGGGGCAGAATGTTTAGGCTACGGACGATGGCCGCCTCGATGGCCTCCGCCTCCTCCCGGTTGGGCCGGGCGAGCACGTAGTTCACCACTTCCTCACGCCGTCCGGGATGGCCGATACCCAGCCGCAGGCGCCAGAAATCCGCGCCCAGCCGGGCGATGATGTCCTTGAGGCCGTTGTGGCCGGCGGCCCCGCCACCCTTCTTGAGGCGCGCGGTGCCGGGGGGGAGATCCAGCTCGTCGTGGGCGACCAGGATTTCCCCCGGCGTGATCCGGTAATAGGCCGCCAGGGCCTGCACCGCCTGGCCGCTGGCATTCATGTAGGTGTCGGGGGCAAGCAGCCATACCTCATGGGCGCCTAACCGGGCCCGCGCCAGGCGACCATGGAAGCGGCGCTCCGGCTTGAGCTCCACATGCACCTGGCGGGCGAGGGCATCCAGCAGCCAGAAACCCGCGTTGTGGCGGGTTTGCGCATACTCGGGGCCGGGGTTGCCCAGGCCCACGATGAGCCGCAGCGGCGTCATGCCGGAAGGAAGACGGAGCCCGTCCCCTCAGGGGACGGGCGCAAGGCGAGGCGAATCAGGCCGCGCTGCCTTCGGCGGTTTCCTCCGCCGCGCCACGGGGCACGACACAGCTTGCCACCGCCGCATCGTTGCCGTGGCGCAGCTCCACAAACTCCACGCCGGGGGGCAGCTTGATTTGCGACAGGTGCAGGGAGTGGCCCGCCTGCAGGCCGGAGAGGTCCACCTCGATGTATTCCGGCAGGTCCTTGGGCAGGCAGAGCACTTCCGCCTCGCTCATGACGTGGGTGATGTTGCCGCCGGCGAGTTTGACCCCCGGCGCCACGTCGGCACCGACGAAGTGCAGCGGCACTTTCATGTGAATTTTCGTGTCGGGATCGACGCGCTGGAAATCCACGTGCAGCACCTGGGGCTTCCACGGATGCATCTGCACGTCCCGCAGCAGCACCTGCTCCTTTTTGCCGTCCACCTCCAGTGTCAGGATGGAGGCATGGAAGGCTTCCTGCTTCAGCATGTGGTACAGATCGTCATGATCCAGCTCGAGGGTGACGGCCGGCGCCTTGGCCCCGTAGAGAATGCCGGGAACGCGGCCGGCGCGGCGCAGGCGGCGGCTCGCACCCGTGCCCTGCGCAGTACGCACTGTGGCGGTGACTTCGAATTTCATGATGGACTCCAAAGGTTGTGTCGTCCGCGACCAGACGACGGGTTGTGCCTGCGCCAAAGCGGCGCAGGCGGAACGATCCGGGTACCCTGCAGCGTGAAACGCCGCTTCACCAGGATCGCTTCCCTCACCCCCGCCCGCTTTGACGGGAGGGGAGGAGGAAAAGCCTTGCTCCCCAACTCACTCCACGAAAAGGGAGGAGACCGAATCCTCGTTGCTGATGCGCTGCATGGTCTCCGCCAGCAGCTCCGCCACCGAAAGCTGACGGATGCGACCACAGGCCCGCGCATCGTCCCGCAGGGGGATGGTGTCGGTCACCACCAGCTCGTCGAGGGCGGAATTGGCGATGCGGTTCACCGCATTGCCCGACAGCACGGCATGGGTGCAGTAGGCCACCACCCGCGCCGCACCGTGTTCCTTGAGGGCCGCCGCCGCCTCACAAAGGGTGTTGGCGGTGTCCACCAAGTCATCCATCAGCACGCAGGTGCGGTCTTTCACCTCGCCGATGATGTGCATCACCTTGGCGACGTTGGGCTTCGGACGCCGTTTGTCGATGATGGCCAGATCGGCCTCCAGGCGTTTGGCCAGCGCCCGCGCCCGCACCACGCCCCCCACATCGGGGGAGACCACGATGAGGTTTTCGTAATTCTGTTTCCACACATCCCCGAGCAGGATGGGCGAGGCATAGACGTTGTCCACGGGGATGTCGAAAAAGCCCTGGATCTGGTCCGAATGCAGGTCCATGGTCAGCACCCGGTTGACGCCAGCGACGGTGAGCATGTTCGCCACCAGTTTCGCCGTGATGGGCACCCGCGCCGAACGCGGCCGGCGGTCCTGCCGCGCATAGCCGAAATAGGGAATGGCCGCGGTGATACGGCCGGCGGAAGCCCGCTTGAGCGCATCCACCATGACCAGGACTTCCATCAAGTTGTCGTTGGTGGGGGAGCAGGTGGACTGCAAAACGAACACGTCCTTGCCGCGCACGTTTTCCAGAATCTCCACCATCACCTCGCCGTCGCTGAAACGGCCGACGATGGCACGCCCCAGGCGCAGGTTGAGTTTGCGCACGACGTCCTCGGCAAGCTTGGGATTCGCATTGCCGGTGAAGACCATCATGTTGCCGTGTGCCACGTCTTGCCCCTTCGCCCAACGAAAAAAAGCGTGTATTGACTACACGCTTTCCGCTTACGGTGCGGCGTTTTCGGCCGCCCGTCTACCGAGTTGGCTGGGGAGGTAGGGATCGAACCTACGCATGCCGGAATCAAAATCCGGTGCCTTACCACTTGGCGACTCCCCAGGGTTGCCCCCACCTGCAGGCGCGCCGCCATCGAGGGCGGCAGGGGCCTACAGGTCGCGCAGGGGATGATGGGGCAAACCCTGCGCAACGAAACCCTGCATGTCCGCAGGCTTGCGCGCCAGCACGGCGCGCGCTTCCTGCTCCGACCCGAAGCCAGCGAACACGCAGGCGCCGGAGCCGGTCATCCTCGCCTCCCCGAACGCCGCCAGCCATTGCAGATGACGGGCCACGACGGGATAGCGACGCATTACCACCGGCTGCAGATCATTGCGCGTCTCGCGCGCGATACGGCCGGCGGAAAAGGCCGTTATTTTGAGGGGAAGCGTGTTGCGTGTCAATTCCGGGTCGGCGAAGATCTCCGCGGTGGACACCGCCACCGGGGGAACCAGGACCACATACCAGGTCGGGGGCAGCGCGATGGGGGTGATCACCTCGCCCACCCCTTGCGCGAAGGCGTTTTCCCCCTGGACGAAGACGGGCACGTCCGCCCCGAGTTTGAGGCCCAGTTCCATCAGGCGGGCGCGGGGCCAGTCAAGGCCCCAGAGGCGGTTCAAGGCAAGGAGGACGGTGGCGGCATCGGAGCTCCCTCCACCCAGGCCGCCCCCCAAAGGCAGCCGCTTGGTGAGGCGAATCTCCACCCCGCGCCGGATTTGTGCCGCCTCCTGAAGGAGCCTTGCCGCCCGCACCGTGAGGTCGTCTTCCGGCGGGAGGTCGGCGGGCCCGGCAAGGCGGAGGATGGCCTTGTCCTGCCGCAGGCGCAGGTGCACGGTGTCGGCGCGGTCAATGAAGTGGAAGACCGTCTGCAAAAGATGGTAGCCATCGGCGCGGCGCCCCACCACGTGGAGGAAGAGGTTGAGCTTGGCCGGCGCGGGAAAGCTCAGCCAGTCTTCACTCATTGCCAGGCATCCACCACGAGCCTCAGTCGCAGATCGCGGCCTTCCACATCGAGCCGCCCCGGCAGGGCAAGCCCTGGGGCCTCGCGCCAGGCACCATATTCGATGCGCCAGCCTTCCTGTACCAGCCGCGCCAGGCGCCCATCCGCCGTATATTCCATTTCCTCCACCGGCCCCGGTGCCGGGCGCCCCTGCACCCAGTGGGCAAGCGCCGCCAGGGGAAGCCGCCAGCCCAGAAGGCGGGCGGTGAGTTCCTCCACGTCCAAAGCCGTGTGCACTTCGCCGCGGGCGGTGGTGAGGCTTGCCCCTTGAGGGGTGCGCACAAGACGCGCCACCCCCTGGCCCAGGGGCCCGAGGATTTCCACCTCATCGCCCGCCGGCCGGTGCCACCAGTCGAGGGTGCCGGAAAAGGCCTCCTCCCCCTGGCGCACACTCACCCGCCCCAGGAGGTGGAAAGCTTCCCCCAACGCCGGCCCACGCTCGGGGAGCGGGGGCATCGCCGCGCAGCCGGCCAGCAAAACGAGGAGACAAAGCAGGGCCAGGCGGGTTGGGCTCACGCCTCAGGGTGCCCCTTTTAGCCGGCGCATCGTTTCGGTGAGGGTTTCGTTGGCGGGGCTGGTGCGGACGGCTTCCGCCCAGACCCGTTCCGCCTCCTCCCGTCTGCCACTTACCCAGAGCACCTCCCCCAGATGGGCGGCGATTTCCGCATCCGCCCGCAGGGTCAGCGCCCGCCGCAGGTAGTCGATGGCCTTGTCGTACTCCCGCAGGCGGTAGTGGAGCCAACCCATGCTGTCGAGGATGAATGGGTCTTCCGGTGCCAGCGCCAGGGCCTGTTCCAGAAGCTTGCGCGCTTCAGGCAGGCGGATGCCCCGATCGGCAAAGGTATAGCCCAGGGCGTTATAGGCATGGGCATGATCGGGTTTGATCTGGATGAGTTTGCGCAGGCTTGCTTCCAGCACGTCGAGGCGGTCGATTTTTTCCGCCGCCATGGCCTGGTCGTAGAGCAGATCCGGATGGTTGGGGAGCTTCTCCAGGGCGCGGGTGAGCACATCGAAGGCCTCCCGATAGCGCCGGGCATCGCGCAGGATCTGCGCCTCCGTCTGCCAGATCTGCACCCGCTGCTGGTTGTTTTCTGGAGTCAGGCGCGCAAGGTGGGCGCGCGCCTCGTCGATGCGCCCTTCCTTGGCCAGCACCACGGCGTGACGCAGGCGGGCATTGAAGGCCTGCTCACCGCCCACCTGCAGGTACCACTGCCGCGCCTCCTCGAAGCGTTTGTCCTCCTCGGCGATCTGGCCGAGGTAATAGCGTACCGTGTCCTCGTCCCGGAAGCCCGCCGCCAAGGCATCCTTCAGGTATTGCTCGGCCACCTTGAGCTCGCCCATCTGCAGCGACAGCAGGCCGACGGCGAAGGGCACTTCGGCATTGCCGGGGAAATCCTCCACCAGCTTCTGGAACTCGGCGCGCGCAAGCCCGTATTGCTTCTGGCGCACGAGGAACCGCGCATAGGCGAGACGCATCTCCCTGGCCTTGGGCTGACGCGCAAGATAGTCGCGGAAGAAGGCGGCGGCCTCATCGGCAGAGCGTGCCTCCAGAAGCTGCGCCTTGAATTGTGCCGCCCCTTCCCAGTCCGGGCGCAGGCGCAGGGCGGCATCGAGGGCGGCCAGGGCCCGTTCCCCTTTGCCCGCGGCGAAGGCCGCGCGGGCGACGGCGAAATGTGCCTCCGGCACCTGGGGATAGGGTTGGGCGAGCTCCTCCACCAGCGCCAGGACCTCCTCCTTGTTGCCATGCCGGGCGAGCAGGTTGTTGAGGTGCATGAACCCCTGGCCCAGATGGACGCCCTCCGCCGCCAGAAGCCGTGTGAGGTGGACACGCGCCTCGGCCAGTCGCCCCTGGGTGACGAGAATGGCCGCCACCGTCTGCCGCGCGGCGATGGAATCGGGTTCCAAAGCCAGCCAGCGCTGGGCGGCGGCGAGGGCCTCCGCCGGCAGCCGGCTTTGCAGCGCCACCTGGGTCGCCCGCTCGGCGACGCGGTAATCCTGCGTGCGCTCCAAGAGGTCGAGGTAGGCCCGGGTGGCCAGGGCCGCTTCCCCCCGCTGGAGCGCGATCTCCGCCAGCAGGGTTTCGTAGAGGAGCTCCTGGGTGAGCGTCTGGGCGGGTGGCGTGGGCCGCGCCGGTTCAGGGGCAGGCGGGGTTTCCGCCTGTTTCGCCGGCTGCGGCGCGGCTGCCGGCCTGACGGCGGGACCGGCACAGCCGGCAAGCGCAAGGAACACACCGGCGAGGGTCGTGGCGCACAGGAGGGAGGTCGGTTTCATGGATACTGACGCTTCGGTTTTCCGCGGCGAATGACTGCCCTTGGAGCGGCCACCGCCGACGGAGTTCTGCAAAGGTTTCCCCGGAGGTTTTGTTGAGGCCGGCCGGAATCCGGTATATTCCGCCCCTTCAAGACCGCCTATCCTAGCAGCAAACCCATGTCCCTGTCCGAGTCCACGCCCACCGTCGCCGCCCATGGCCTCACCCGCCACTATGGCGCCCACCTTTCGGTTGGGCCCCTCGATATCGAACTCCACCAGGGAGAGGTGCTGGGATTGTTGGGCCCCAATGGTGCGGGGAAGTCCACGACCCTGCGCATGCTCACCGGGCATCTCGCCCCGAGCAGCGGGGAAGTGCGCATTGCCGGCATCGATCTTCTGGACAGCCCCCGCCGGGCGAAGGCGCATCTCGGCTATGCGCCGGAGATCCCGCCCCTCTACCGGGAGCTCACGGTGGACGAATATCTGGATTTCTGCGCCCGGCTGCACCGGCTGCCGGCGCGCAAGCTGCGCCCGGCGCGGGAGCAGGCCAAGGCGCGCTGCGGCCTGATGGAAGTGGGCGGCCGCCTCATCGGCCACCTGTCCAAGGGCTACCAGCAACGGTTGGGGATCGCCCAGGCCATCCTCCACGAGCCCGATGTGATCATCCTCGATGAGCCCACGGCGGGGCTGGACCCCAACCAGATGCGGGAGGTGCGCGCCCTCATCCGGGAGCTGGGGCAGCGCCACAGCGTCATCCTGTCAAGCCACATCCTGCCGGAGGTGGAGGCGGTGTGCGACCGCGTGCTGATCCTGCACCGCGGGCGGGTGGTGTTCCATGACCGGGTGGAGGCGCTGAAACACCCGGCCACCTCCGCCGGCCTTATCCTGGGCTGCAAGCGCCCGCCGCCGCTGGAAACCCTGCGGGAACTGCCGGGCATCACCGCCGTGGAGCGCCAACGCGATGGGCTTTTCCGCCTGGGGCTTAAGCCAGGCGCCGAAGTGGAGGAGACCCTTTGCCGCCTGGCCGTGGAAAACGACTGGGGGCTTTTCCGCCTCTGCCCCGAGCACACGACGCTGGAAGACGTCTTCGTCGAGCTCACCCGGGAGGAGACGGCAACCGACCCCCCCAAGCAGGATGGATGAACTTCTGCCAGCATGCGCCGCGGCTTTTCCTCGACTGCAGAGGGATTCAGCTCGCGGAAAGAAGTCACTGATGCAACCGGAATGCCAACTTCCATGATCCTCACCCTTGCCCGCAAGGAACTGAAAATCCTCTTCGCCTCGCCGCTTGCCTGGGTGGTGCTGGGGGTGATGCAGCTCATTTTCGCCTGGGTTTTCCTCTTCCAGCTCGAGCAATATCTGGAAAACCTGGCGCGACTTCGGCAGCTTGCCAACCCGCCGGGCATCACCGAGGTGGTGGTGGCCACTACCTTCGGCTTTGCCACCATCGTGCTCCTGATGGCGGTGCCTCTCCTCAGCATGCGCCTTTTCGCCGACGAGTACCGTCAGCAAACGCTGGCGCTGCTCCTCACCGCGCCGGTGTCCCTCACCGAAATCGTCCTGGGCAAATTCGTCGGTCTGTTGGCGTTTCTGTCCATCGGCGTGCTGTTGCTCCTCACCATGGCCGCCTCGCTGGCCCTGGGTGGCCCGCTGGACTGGGGCCTCATCGCCGCCAACGTCCTCGGGCTTTTGCTCCTCATCGCTGCCTTTGCCGCGGCGGCCCTTTTCATTTCCAGCCTCACCCAGCAGGGAGTGGTGGCGGCCTTTGGTGCCTTCGGCGCCCTGCTCTTCCTGTGGCTGCTCGACGCGGCAGCCGCCGACCCCCAGGCGCTTTCGGGATATCTCTCCCTCATGCGCCATTTCGACGGCTTCAACCGGGGTCTCGTGGACACCCGCGACCTCGCCTATTTTCTGCTCTTCACCCTTCTTTTCCTGCTCCTCACCATCCGCCGCCTCGATGCCCGGCGTGTGCAGGGATGAGCCATGAAACTCGACCGCAAGACCCGCCTCGTCCTCGCCTTCCACCACTGGGTGTTCATCGTGCTTCTTTTGGCGCTTCTGGGGCTGATCGCCGCCCTCACGCGCCAATACCACACGAGCTGGGATTGGACGCTCAATGCACGCAACAGCTTAAGCCCCGGCAGCCAAGCTCTGCTCGCCAAGCTCGACGGGCCGGTGCATATCACCGCCTATGCGGCGCCGGATGGGGACATCGCGCGCAACATCCGCGCCTTCCTCGCCCCCTACCAGCGGGTCAAGAAGGATCTTTCCCTGCGCTTCGTGGACCCCAACACCGAGCCCCAGCTCGCCCGCGCCGCCGGCATTCAGATGGAAGGTGAGCTGGTGGTGGAATACGGTGGCCGCAGCGAACACCTCACCACCCTCAACGAATCGTCCCTCACCAATCTGCTCATGCGGCTTAAGCGCGGAACGGAACGGCTGGTCATGTACCTGGACGGCCATGGCGAGCGCAAGCTGGACGGCAGCGCCAATTTCGATCTGGGCGAGTTCGGCGCGCAGCTTGGGCGGCGGGGCTTTCGCATCAGCCCCTTACGGCTGAGCCTCGCCCAGGAAGTGCCCGCCAACGCCGCCCTTGTCGTGATCGCCGGTCCGCGGGTGGACCTGCTGCCCGCGGAAGTGGAGAAACTGCGCGCCTGGCTCCAACGCGGCGGCAACCTCCTCTGGCTCATCGACCCGGAACCCTTGCATGGCCTGCAACCGCTCACCGAGGATCTGGGCCTTGTGCTGCCCCCCGGCGTGGTGGTGGACCCGGCGGCCAGCAGTCTCAACGCGCCCGCCACCCTGGCCCTCGGCGCCCAGTACGCGCAGCATCCGGTACTGGGGCAGTTCGACCTCATCACCGTCTTCCCCTTCGCCCGCCCCATGCATGCGGCGGAACGGCAGGGCGACTGGCGGGTCACGCCCCTCATCGAAGTGGCGCCCCGCGGCTGGGTGGAAACCGGCAAGCTGGAAGGGGAACTGCGCTACGACCCGGACCGCGACACCCGCGGCCCCGTCACCGTCGCCCTCGCCATGGAGCGCACGGTCAACGACCGCAGCCAGCGCGTGATCGTGGTGGGCAGCGGTGCTTTCCTCGCCAACCAGTTCCTCGGCAATGGGGGCAACCTGGACCTGGGCATCAACATGGTGAACTGGCTTGCCGGCGACGAGAACCTCATCAGCATCCAGCCCCGGCCCACCCGCGATGCGGAAACCCGCCTCGACCGCCGCCTGAGTGTGGCCATCGCGCTGGGCTTCCTCATCCTGCTGCCCGTCGCCTTCTTCACCGCCGGCGGCATCATCTGGTGGCGCCGGCGACGCTAGGCTGGTGTGGCCTTACCGGGGGGCGCTGTCAGGCCACGGCCCAGGCGGCCGACAGCAGCTCCGCCTGTTCCAGCACCGTCTGTGTCGCCTTCTCCTGCTTGTCCGGCGGGTAGCCGTATTTGCGCAGGATGCGCTTGACCAGCACGCGCAGGTGCGCGCGCACGTTCTCCCGCAACGTCCAGTCAATGGTGACGTTTCTGCGCACGGTCTCCACCAGCTCCCGCGCAATCTGCGCCAGGGTGGGTTCGCCGAGCACTTTGACCGCGCTGTCGTTCGTCTCCAGCGCATCGTAGAAGGCAAGCTCCTCTTCGGACAGCCCCAGCGCCTCGCCGCGGCTGCTCGCTGCCCGCATCTCTTTCGCCAGGGCGATCAGTTCCTCGATCACCTGCGCGGCCTCGATGGCGCGGTTCTGGTAACGGCGAATCGTCTGTTCCAGCATGTCGGCAAACGACCGCGCCTGAACCACGTTCTTGCGCCGCCGGGTCTTGATCTCGCCTTCCAGGAGCTTGCGCAGAAGTTCCACCGACAGGTTGCGCTGCGGCATCCCGCGCACTTCGGCCAGGAACTCGTCGGAGAGGATCGAAATATCCGGCTTCTTCAACCCAGCGGCAGCGAACAAATCCACCATGCCCTCCGGCGCGATGCCCTTGGAAACGATCTGCCGGATGGCGTGGTCCAACTCTTCCTCTGGGCGCGGCGTACCCGGCGCGCGCTTGACTAGCGCCGCCGCTACCGCTTGGAGAAACGCCACGTCGTCGCGGATGCGCAGCGCTTCCTCGTGCGGCACGGCCAGCGCAAAAGCCTTCGATAGCTCGCGTACGGCCTGAAGCAATCGTTCTTTGCCGTTTTCTTGCGCCAGGATGTGTTCCTGGGCCGCAGGCAACAGCGCCAGCCGCTCCTGCGGTGTCCCGTGGGTCCACTTCGACCGGTCGAAACCATAGAACAGGCCGCAGCAGACCTCGTATTTCTCCAGCATCACAGCCACGGCTTCTTCCTGATCCAACGCCGTGCGGCCCGTGCCGCCGCTTTCCGTGTAGGTGGCAAGCGCCGCCTTCAGCTCGTGGGCAAGGCCCAGGTAATCCACCACCAGCCCGCCGGGTTTGTCCCGGAAGACCCGGTTCACCCGGGCGATGGCCTGCATCAGGCCGTGGCCGCGCATCGGCTTATCCACATACATCGTGTGCAGGCTCGGGCAATCGAAGCCGGTCAACCACATATCGCGCACGATGACGATGCGGAAGGGGTCGCGTGGGTCGCGGAAACGGTTGGCCAACGCCTCGCGCCGGCGTTTGTCGCGGATGTGGGGCTGCCAGTCCGTGGGATCGGCAGCCGAGCCGGTCATGACCACCTTGATTGCGCCCTTGTCGTCATTCCCGTCGTGCCATTCGGGATGCAGTCGCACGATCTCGTTGTAGAGCTCGACGCAGATACGCCGGCTCATGCAGACGATCATTGCCTTGCCCTCGAGCGCCTCCAGCCGCCGCTCGAAGTGCTCCACGATGTCCCGCGCGATCAACTTGAGCCGCTTTTCCGCGCCGACCACCGCTTCGAGCTGCGCCCATTTCGTCTTGAGCCGTTCCTTGCGCTCGATTTCCTCGCCCTCGGTCACCTCCTCGAATTCCGCGTCAAGCCGCGGCTTGAGTTCGTCCGGCAGGTCGAGCTTGGCCAGGCGGCTTTCGTAGTAGATGGGCACGGTCGCGCCGTCCTCGACCGCGCGCTGAATGTCGTAAATGCTGATGTAATCGCCGAACACGGCCCGCGTGTTGGCGTCGGCAAGCTCGATGGGCGTGCCGGTAAAGCCGATGAAGGAGGCGTTGGGCAGCGCATCGCGCATGTGGCGCGCGAAGCCGTCGATGAAGTCGTATTGGCTCCTGTGCGCCTCGTCGGCGATGACCACGATGTTGCGCCGGTCCGAGAGCACCGGATGGCGGTCGCCCTTCTCTTCGGGAAAAAACTTGTGGATGGTGGTGAACACCACACCGCCCGCCGCCACGGAGAGCAACTGGCGCAGGTGCGCCCGGCTTTCCGCCTGCACCGGCGGCTGGCGCAGGAGGTCCTGGCAGCGGGAAAACGTCCCAAAGAGCTGGTCGTCCAAATCGTTGCGGTCGGTGAGCACCACGATCGTCGGGTTTTCCATCGCCGGCTCGCGGATGATGCGCCCGGCGTAAAACGCCATCGTCAGACTCTTGCCGCTGCCCTGCGTGTGCCAGACCACGCCGATGCGCCGGTCGCCGGTCTGGCCGCCGGGCTGCTTGCGCGCGGCGTAGCCGCAAGACGGCTCGTGCAGCGCCAGGCTTTCTCGTTGGAGCGCCGCCGCCCGCAGGGTTTCCTCCACCGCTACCCGCACAGCGTGGAACTGGTGGTAGCCGGCCACCTTCTTCACCAGCCGACCGCTGGCGTCGTCCTCGAACACGATGAAGTCCCGCACCAGATCGAGAAACCGGCGTTTGTCGAACAGCCCTTCCAGCACGACCTGCAACTGCGGGATCGTTTCGGCCGCGACCGTTTCGCCGCCAATGGTCCGCCACGGCTTGAACCACTCGCGGCCCGCGCCCAGCGAACCAACCCGCGCCTCCAGACCGTCGGATACCACCAGCACCGCGTTGGGCGCGAACAGCGACGGGATTTCGGCCTGGTAGGTCTGGAGTTGTTGCCAGGCTGTCCAGATGGTGGCGTCCGCATCGGCGGCGTTTTTCAATTCAATGACCGCCAGCGGCAGGCCGTTGACGAACAGCACGATGTCCGGCCGGCGGCTGTGCCGGTTCTCGATGACGGCAAACTGGTTCACCGCCAGCCAGTCATTGTTGTCCGGGTCGTCGAAGTCCAACACGCGCACCGGCGCGCCGCGGATGCCGCCATCCGCCGTGCGGTATTCCACCGTCACGCCGTCCACCAAGAGCCGATGCAGCGCGCGATTGCGCTGGAGCAAGTCCGCGCCTTCGGGCCGGGTGAACCTGCGGAAAGCCTCCTCCAGCGCATCCGCAGGCAGGGCGGGGTTCAATCGGGCGAGGGCATCGCGCAAGCGTTGGGCCAGCACCACCTCGCCATAGCTCTGCCGCTCGGCGGCCGGCGTGTCGGGGGCGATGTCGGGGCCGTGGCCGATGCGCCAGCCGACGGCGACGAGCCACGCCAGCGCAGCGTCTTCGACGACGGATTCGGTGAAGGTGCTCACGACTGTGGCCCCGCGAGCATGTTCATCACCAGGCGGATCATCATGTCCTTGTTCTTGGCATCCGATTCGGCCACCAGCCCGCGCCCCTGATCGGCGGTGAGCGCCTCGCCGGCGGCGGCTTTTTTCACGAGCTGCAATGCGGCTTCCAGTTCGGCGGCGTTCTCCTCGAAGCGCTGGCGGTCGAGCGAAAACCCACGGGTGAGGTGCTCGCGCAGCACCCGCGTGGCCCACTGGCGGAAGCGCGTGGCGCGCGTGGAGTTCACCCGGTAACCGACCGAGATGATGGCGTCCAGGTTGTAGTATTCGATCTCCCGCACCACCTCGCGTTCGCCCTCTCGCTGAACTGTTGCATTTTTTGCAACGGTTGCTGCACGCTCCAGCTCGCCGCTGGCGAAGATCGCCTTCAGGTGGCGCGAGATCACCGACTTGTCGCGCCCGAAAAGCTCCGCCAGCTGCTGAAGGCTCAGCCAGACGCTTTCGCGCTCGAGGCGCACCTCGACGCGCGCCTCGCTGCCCTCGTAAATCACGACCTGGTTATCGGCTTTCACAATCCGCGCTCTTTCAGGAACGCCTCGGCGTCTTTCACCCGCAATTCGCCGGAGATGAGCTTGGGCAGCAGGGTGTCGCGCAACGCGGCGTGAGCGGAGGTTACGGAGGCGGGGTTGGCTAATGTGCTCATGGCTCTCCAGATTCAGCCTCTTGAATCTCTTTGAGCGTGCGGCCCTGCGCGTCTTTCCATTCTGCGCGGCCATTTGCGGATCGGCCCAGCAGCACACCCGCAGCCGTAGAGGGCGAGTTGAAGGTGTAGTCTTGGGTCAACCGGTAGTGCGTGCCTTCATCCACAAAGATCCCTTGAGCCAATAGCGCTCGTCGTAGCTCTTTAAGGTAGTCGTGGATCGAGGGGGCCTCATCCTTGGCCGCGAGAGATCCCACGCGCACCACAAACCCTTCGGCAGTGTCCTGCCCACTAGCCTCTATGCCCTTGCCTCTTAGTATCAGGTCGCGCGACTTTTTGCCGGGCGCCTTTGCTTTCTCGAAGACGTTTAGGCCGAGGAGCGGCAGGCACAACAGCATATCCTGGAGGAACGCTTCGGCATCTGCTTTGTCCGCTTCCGAAAGGGTGGAAAGCTGTGGGATGTTGCCGTTGTCGAGTTCAGCCCGCTTGGCGTCTGCGGCCAACTGCACAAGGCGCGCTTCAAGGTACTTCACATGCGCTTTGTTAAGATTCTGATCCTTGCTGGTGAAGACGACCGCGTGGGTCCAGAAGTCTTTCTGCTTGGCGTGTTGGTCTAAACGTGATAGAACGGAATCGCCTTCACCGACGTAGATCCGCAGAAGCTGCCCCGATTCTCCAGGTCCCCATAGCACATACACGCCCGTGCGTTTCAATTCATCCCGCTGGCGCGCCTCAGGGAACAGTGCACGTGGGAAAAATAAGCCCTGACCGATCCAGTTTGATTTTTCAATGATACGCAAGCCGTCGGGATTACCGGACGGTATGAAGATGCGTACCGAAAAGCCCTGGCTATTCATAACCCCCGCTCCTTCAAAAACCGCTCCGCATCCTTCACCCGAATCTCCCCGCGGATGAGCTTCGGCAGCAGCGCATCGCGCAGGGCGGCGAGGGCGCGGGATTCGAGATGCCGTTTCCAAGAAGCCTCGAATATCGGTGAAACACACCTATCCATGACCTCCAGAAGCGGGGAAGGGGGAACCGCGAGCTTGGCCTCGGACAGGTGATGGCGCTGGATGTGGCCCATGGTTGTAGCTTTGCCGGCGGCTACGTGCCGGAATTCTTCCAGGTGCGCATGGACGCCAAAATAGCACAACCACCGCGGATAACGCTTCGGTGTTACTTTGAAGAGGTGTTGATTAAGAGCACCTGGACCACCAGCCCAGACAACACATTCCAGCGATCCCGACCACGAAAACAGGATGTCGCCGTCAGCGACGACATAATCCGGATCCAGATCGGCACTGGCTTGATCTGCCCCCAGCGTGTTACCAGAACGAAGCTGTGCGATCTTGATGACCGGAAGCGATCGGCCCTCCTTTGGCGGATACTTTTGGAGCGCTAAACCGTTTAGGAAATGCGCGATCTCATCGAGGCTGTTGACCTCCCACCCCTCCGGAATCTCCCCCAGCTCCGATTCGACGAGCCGGTCGGGGAAGAGGTCGTAGAGGTGGGCGGGGAGGCCGGGCAGCGACTGGCCGCGCTGCCAGCGGCCTTCCATCTTGGCGCGCACCGGCTCGAAGTCCACGAACCATGCCTTGAACAAGGCGCGGGCCATCGCCTCCAGCGTTTCGTTCTGTTTGCGGTTGA
The DNA here is from genome assembly GCA_023511995.1 of Burkholderiales bacterium. Taxonomy (NCBI): domain Bacteria; kingdom Pseudomonadati; phylum Pseudomonadota; class Betaproteobacteria; order Burkholderiales; species Burkholderiales bacterium. Next base: position 6,058 of record JAIMAL010000024.1, on the reverse strand, counting down.
GCTCGATCTTGTCGTCCAGCGTGCCGAGGATGTGGGCGATGGCGCGTTGTTCGGGGAGGGGTGGTAATGGGAGCTCAAGAGACGTGGCGTACTCCCATTTTGCCCGAGGCATTTTTGTTCCTTCAGAAGCACGAACGACTGGTTCGAGAAATAGACTCGAAGCCATAACGTAGAACAGGAAACCAGCGTCGATACCGGGTTTCGGACGAACAACCCAGATGTCAGTCGAACAGATTCCATCAAAAGGGGCACGTATGACCTTTCGAAAATAAGGCCGTAATTTGCCGAACAAGACATCGCCAGCCCTGAAACGAACTTTTAGACTTATAGCATCCTCGGCAATACCCGTTCCACGCAACCCAAGTGTGCCTTCACCGATATGTTCTAAGCCGATATAGGGTAGCTGCGGAGCGTCGGAGGGATGCACCGTGTCACGGACAAGGACGGCCATTTGAACGAACCGCTCTAAGCGCCACTCACCCCCCATACCCAACCTCCTTCAGCTTCGCCTCAATCGCTGTATCCCGCCGCGCTGCCTTGGTCATACCGCCGCCTCTTCCGTCTCCTCGAACAGCCGCACATACGGCTCGAAGCGGAAGCGCCGGTTGCGGGCGTAGCCGGTGATCTCGCGCAGGAGGCCGATGGTTTCCAGCCTCGCGACGATCTGGTTGGCCCCGGCCGGGGTGAGCCCCAGCCATTCGCGCACGGTGGCCACCGAAACGATGGGGTGGTCGAACAGGCGGTCCATCACGCGCTGGCCGTTGGCGGCGGCGCGGCCCAGATGCTCGGTGATGCGGGCGCGGTAGTCCTCGCGCATGCGCAGGATCGCGGCGGCGGTATGGGTGGCCTGCTGGCTGACCTCGATCACGCCGTCGAGAAAGAACGCGAGCCACCCCTCCCAGTCGCCGGCGTCGCGCACGGCCTGCAGGCGTTCGTAATATTCGCTGCGGCGCTGCTTGAAGTAGTGGGAAAGGTAGAGCACAGGTTTGGACAGCAGCCGTTTTTCGGTGAGCAGGAAGGCGATCAAGAGCCGCCGCATGCGGCCGTTGCCGTCCAGGAAGGGGTGGATGGTCTCGAACTGGGCGTGGGCGAGGCCCACCTGCACCAGCGGGGGCAGGCCACCGCCGTCGTGCAGGAAGCGCTCCAGATCGGAAAGCGCCTGCGGCACCTCGTGCGGCGGCGGGGGTACGAAGGTCGCGTCGGCCAGGGTGCAACCGGCGGGGCCGATCCAGTTCTGGGTGGTGCGCAGCTCTCCGGGTTGCAGGCGCCCGCCGCGCACGCCCTGCATGAGCTGCGCGTGGATTTCGCGGATCAGCCGCACCGAAACGGGCAGGTCGGCCAGTCGGCTCAAGCCGTAATTCATGGCCCGCACGTAGTTGGCCACCTCGTTCACATCCTTGGGCGTGTCCGGGTCGAAAAGCTGCGCCTCGGCGGCCAGCAGGTTCTGCAGCGAAGACTGGGTGCCCTCGATCTGGCTGGAGAGCACGGCCTCCTTGCGCACGTACATGAAGACGAACAGATCGGGGTTGGGCAGCGTGAGCACCGCCCCACCGAGCCGGCCGAGCGCGTAGTCGGCGGCGGAAAGCTTGTCGCGCAAGACGCCGCCGAGGTCGAGCGGGGGGTCCGGCGGCAGGGCGGCAGGGGCGCCGGAATGAAGGCTCGGTAGCCCGCGGGCTGGCGCACGTAGCGCCCGGCGCGGGTTCTCTTGTTATCGGTTGCGTTATTTATGGCCATTTGCGCGCCGCTTGGTTAACGGAGCGTTTATTATGATGGAGCGATTTGGCGGCCATATGCAACGCAGCGCTCAAAACCCCAGCGCCCGCAGATTCGCCTCGATCGCCGCATCGAGCTTCGCTGCCTCGTCCCGCTGGGCACGCCATTGGGCGGTCAGGCGCGCCATCTTCTCGGCGAAGGGCTCGTCGTCCTCCTCTCGCACTTCCGCGCCGACATAGCGCCCGGGGGTGAGCACGTAGCCCTGTTTGCGGATCTCCTCCAGCGTGGCGGATTTGCAGAAGCCGGGAATATCGGCGTATTCGCCGGCATCCTTCTCGCCGCGCCAGGCGTGGTAGCTGTTGGCGATCTTCTTGATGTCCTCGTCGGTCAGTTCGCGGTGGGTGCGGTCCACCATGCGGCCCATCTTGCGGGCGTCGATGAACAAGATTTCGCCTCTCCGGTCGCGGAACTTGCCGTTCTTGCGATCGCGCGCCAGGAACCACAGACACGCCGGGATCTGCGTCGAGTAGAAGAGCTGGCCGGGCAGGGCGACCATGCAGTCCACGAGGTCGGCTTCGATGATGTTCTTGCGGATTTCGCCTTCGCCGGACTGGTTGGAGGACATGGAGCCGTTGGCAAGCACGAAACCGGCGACGCCGGTGGGCGCGAGGTGGTGGATGATGTGCTGGACCCAGGCGAAGTTGGCGTTGCCGGCGGGCGGCACGCCGTATTTCCAGCGTTTGTCGTCGCGCAGGCGTTCGCCGCCCCAATCGCTCACGTTGAAGGGCGGATTGGCGAGGATGAAATCCGCCTTGAGGTCGGGAAAGCGGTCGTTGTGGAAGGTGTCGCCGTGGGCGATCTGGCCCTCGATGCCGCGGATGGCGAGGTTCATTTTGGCCAGCCGCCAGGTGGTGTAGTTCGACTCCTGGCCGTAGATGGAGATGTCGGCGCGGGCGCGGCCGCCGTTGCCGTTGCCGCTGGCGTGGGCGCGGATGAATTCGACCGATTGCACGAACATGCCCGCCGAGCCGCAACATGGGTCGTAGACGCGGCCGCGGTATGGTTCGATCATCTCCACGAGCAGCCTCACCACGCAGTGCGGGGTGTAGAACTCGCCGCCCTTCTTGCCCTCGGCACTGGCGAACTGGGAGAGGAAATACTCGTATACGCGCCCCAGCACGTCTTTGGCGCGGGCTTCCTCGTCGCCCACCCGGATGTTGCTGATGAGGTCGATCAATTGGCCCAGGCGCTGCTTGTCGAGTGCGGGGCGGGCGTAGTCCTTCGGCAGCACGCCCTTCAAGGCCGGGTTGTGGCGCTCGATGGCGGCCATGGCGTCATCCACGAGCTGGCCGATGGTGGGCTGCCTGGCCTGCGCCAAAAGATGCGCCCAGCGTGCCTCCGGCGGCACCCAGAAGATGTTCTGGGCGCGGTATTCGTCCGGGTCTTCGGGGTCCGCACCTTCGGCCTTTTCCGCCACGAGTTTTGCGTGCTGCTCCTCGAAGACATCGGAGATGTACTTGAGGAAGATGAGCCCCAGGACGACGTGCTTGTACTCGGCGGCATCCATGGAGCCACGCAGCGCGTCGGCGGCGGCCCAGAGTTTGGCCTCGAAACCCAGATGGGCACCCGTCCCGCCGGGCGATGCGGTTTTGTTTTTCCTTGCCATCGTGTCTCCTCGCACGCGATTGCCGAACAGGGATTTGGAATCATCCGCCCGGCCGCCCGGTCACGCCGCAAGCCGCCAGCGCATCCGCCTCGGGCACCGCGCGATGGCTGTGCACGGCGCGGTTGCCGAGCGTGTTGATGACCCGCGCCTTGCTGAACACCGCCTCGCCGGCCGTCTGCTTGAAGCTCGGTTCGTGGATCAGCGCGCAGAGATTGTCCTGGTACGGGAGCTTGAGTGCCGCATCGTGCTTGTAGGCCCAGTTCACCGCCAGCTCCAGCGCGCGCCGGGCGTAGAAGCAGGCCGTGCGCGGATCGGCATGTACCGCCGCCTCGGCTTTCGCAGCGGCCTCGAAGATAGCGGGCCATTCGCGCTGGAGGAAGGCGAACTGGCTCATGGCGACGCGAGCTCCGCACACAGTTCGGCGAGCGGGAACGCCTCCACGCCCTCGGCCAGCGGGAAGCGCTCGCCGCCCCCATAGACGACACAGCGCTTCAGCGGCTTGACCGTCTCGCAGGCGGCGTGAAAACCGCGCTCGATCTTCGGCGCCAGCCCGCGCTTGATCTCGATCGCCCACGGCCGGCGCTCGCCGGGACGCTGGAGCAGCAGGTCGATCTCCGCGCCGGCCGAGGTGCGGAAGAAATACGCCTGCGTGCCCTGAGGGGCAGCCGCGATCAGCGACTCGATCGCCAACCCCTCCCAGCTCGCACCCGCCACCGGATGGGCGAGCAGCGCCTCGCCATCGGCAATGCCGAGCAGCGCATGCACCAGGCCGCTGTCGCGCACATACACCTTGGGCGACTTCACCAGGCGTTTGCGCACGTTGCCATGCCAGGGCGCAAGCCGCCGCACCAGCAGCAGGTCCACCAGCAGGTCGAGGTAGCGGGCGACCGTCTTGCCGTCCACGGCGAGCGAGCGAGCGAGCGCCGCGGCGTTGAGCAGGCCCCCTTGGCCATGGGCCAGCATGGTCCACAGCCGCCTCAACGTTTCGGCCGGAATGCGCGGTCCGAGCTGCGGGATGTCGCGCTCGAGATACGTGCGGATGAAATCCAGGCGCCAGCGCAGGCTTGCCGCATCGCTCTCCGCGAGTAGGCTTTCGGGAAAGCCGCCGCGCAGCCAGAGCGCGTCCAGCCGCTCGCGTCCAACCTCGCCGGCATCGAGCGGGGCAAGCTCCAGGTAGCGGATGCGCCCGGCGAGCGATTCGCTCGACTGCTTGAGCAGATCGATCGAAGCCGAGCCCAGGATGAGGAACCTGCCCTTACCCTGTCCGCGCCGCCGGCCGCTGTCGATGAGGCCGCGCAGGGTCTGGAATATCTGCGGTGCGCGCTGGATCTCGTCGAGGATCACGAGCTTGTCCGCATGCTGCGCGAGGTAGAGCTCGGGCTCGGCAAGCTTGGCGCGGTCGGCCTCGGATTCGAGATCGAGATAGAGCGATGGCCGGGTGGCGGCCACCGTGAGCGCCAGCGTGGTCTTGCCCACCTGGCGGGGCCCCAGCAGGGCAACCGCCGGGACCTCGGCGAGGGCGGCAGTGAGCGTGGACTGGAGTCGGCGTGGAATCATCCTTGCAATTATGGCATCGGATTCCATAATTGCAATGCAAACGATTTCCCTACCAGAAAGCACGAGGAATGGCGACCTCCTGCCGCAGCTTCGCGGCGGCCTCGAACACCGCCGGCCATTCGCGCTGGAGGTAGGCGAACTGGCTCATTTCATCCGCCTCAGCACACCCCTCCGGGATCAACGTCGTTCGCCAGGCCGGAAGTGCGCCTTGTGACCAGGGCAGACATTGCAATGACCCCGCGCATGCCTACAACCCCCCCCGGAAGGCGCGGTGTTGGAGGGAAGTAAAGAGCTCGTCGAGACGCGAGCTTGCCTCCTTCTTATTCACTCATCCTGGGCCGCGACCACCCAGATGCGCTTCAGAGGGAGCTCGGCCTTGAGGTCATCCTCGAGTGGGTCATAATGCGCGAAAAGCGCCTTCAGAAGCTCTTTCTAGGTCCAGAGCCGCAGCCGGAAAAAGCTCGGGGCGAGCTCCTGGTAAACATTTCGCTTGAAACCACCCCAAGACACAAACAAGCCTTCCTGGGCGCCGAATTTGGTCATGGCGCCCAGCAGTTTGTCAACGGTGGGCCTGTCGATCTGCCCGGCCTCTGATTTGACTTCCACGCACAGGCGCGGCGAACCAAAACCCAAGGGACCGGCCCCCGCCAAAATGTCCACGCCGCCATCGGCCCCTTCCGGGCTGCGGTAGGTGACATAGCCTTGAGCCCTGAGAATGCCTTCCACCAGACGGGTCAGCCCGTGGCCTTTGAATCGCATACCGATGAGACGGGCGATCTGGTCCCTGGCTGCTTCTTCGAGGTCTGTTGATTCCTCCTCTGCTTCAGCTCCGGACACCATGCTTGCCACCGACTCAGCCCGCCACCCCGCAGCGCGCATGGCGGCAAGCCGGGCCTCGGCGTTGTTGCGCCGGATCCGGCAGATCGTCATAAATGCTCCGAAGGAATAGAGGAGGTCCTGACCGAAGCGGTCCCGGGGGATGGCTTCACCAACCCATTTCACGGCTCGCCAGTGGAAAAAAGGATCGGGGCCGGCAGGTTCGAAGTGGTGGATTCAATCTCGAAGTGCAACGCGGCTGTATGATTGCATAAATACCTGATGAGGTGTTTTCCAGTTCAGGCG
>JAIMAL010000023.1 GCA_023511995.1 Burkholderiales bacterium | reverse complement strand
CCGCGGAGGCGTGCTGGACCCGGGCAGCCAGCACCTCGCGGCCGATGATGTCGGCGGTCAGCTGCAGCAGCAGCGGGTTGCGCTCGGCGAGCCCCCCGCAGGCGTGGACCTCCCGCACCGGCACGCCGCCGGCCTCGAAGGTCTCGATGACGCGCCGGGTCCCGAATGCCGCGGCCTCCAGCAGCGCCCGGTAGATCTCGTGGGGCTGCGTCGTCACCGTGAGGCCCACGATGAGTCCGGACAGCTCGGCGTCCACCAGCGGCGTGCGGCAACCGTTCCACCAGTCGAGGGCCAGCAGGCCGCTCTCGCCCGGGGCCAGACGCGCGGCATCGGCTTCCAGGCGGTCGTAGGCGGCGGCCTCGCCCCCACCCGCGGCGTATGCGGCCGGGACCGCGTTGCGCACGAACCACTGGAAGATGTCTCCCACCGAGTCCTGTCCGGCTTCGTAGCCGAAGAGCCCTGGGAGGATGCCGTCTTCGACCACGCCCGAGATGCCGCGGACGGCCTGGCGGCGCGGGTCGACCAGCAAATGACAGGTGGACGTGCCCATGATGGCCACGAGCTGGCCGGGCCGAAAGACGCCGACCGCGGGCACGCCGGCATGCGCGTCGATGACCGCCACGGCCACGGCGGTGCCCGGCCGCAGGCCGGTGCGCCGCGCCCAGGCGTCGCACAGGCCGCCCGCACGGGCGCCGACGGGCTGCGGCTTGGGCCCCAGCTTGTGGAGGAACGACGCCAGTTCCGGGTGCAGCGCCGCCCAGTAGGAGGCCGGAGGAAAGCCCGCGTCCTTCTGCCAGTGCGCCTTGTACCCGGCCTGACAGGCGCTGCGCACCTCTGCCCCGACCAGTTCCCAGACGATCCAGTCGCCGCCCTCGATCCAACGGGCGGCGGCCGCGGCCACCTGCGGCGCCTCGGCGAGCACCTGCCAGGCCTTGGCCCAGGACCACTCCGACGACGTGCGCCCTCCGTACCACTGGAGGAACTCTCCCCCCGACCGGCCTGCGGTGGCATTGATCCGGTCCGCGTACGGCTGCGCCGCATGGTGCTTCCACAACTTGGGCCAGGCGTGGGGAATCCTGGCGAACTCGGGCAGCAGGCACAGCGGCGCGCCCTGGGCCGTGGCCGGCATCACGGTGCACGACGTGAAATCCACACCGATCCCGATGATGGCTTCGGCCGGCGCCGCCGCGGCCAGGGTGCGCAGCAGCGTCTCCAGCGCCTCGACCCAGTCACCGGGGTGCTGGAGGGCCCAGTCCGGCGGCAACCGTTCCTCGGTGTCGGGCAGCGCCCGGTCGATGACCCCGTGCGGATACGTGTAGGTTGCCGTACCCGCCATGCGGCCGTCGGCCACGTCGACCAGCACCGCGCGCACCGATTCGGTGCCAAAGTCTATGCCGATGGTGTAGCGCGTGGCCACGGCGCCCTCACGCGAAGACCCGGGGTTCTATGCCGGCCATCTTGCAAAACCACACCAGGTCCTCCACGTAGTCGCCGTAGACGCCGTGGATGTGGTTGGAGTCGTACTCGCCGAGGAACTCCTCGGCCGGCACCTTGAACCTGGCGAACGCGTGCGGCCACTGCGGGGTGGTGGCCCTGGCCTTGGCGGCCGCCTTCTCCGGGGAGAACTCCAGGAACTCGCCGGGCACGATGGCCATCCAGTACCGGCCGTTGCGCCGCGCCAGCCGCGCCAGGGGACGCAGATGACGCTCGCCGTTGGCAAAGAAGGCAAAGCCCGCCTCCTTCACCGGCACGCCGAGGCGGATCGCCGTCAGGGTATCCTGCAAGGCTCGGCGGGCGCGCACGTGCATGTGCACATCGCCCGCCGCCACCAGGGGCACGCCACAGGCGCGACCAAGCGCCTGCACCTGCCGCAGGCGTGCTTCGTCGTCGGGACCCAGCAGGCGTTCCCAGACGAGCCAGCAGGCCTCGGGAAAGCGCGCCTTCCACCAGGCCACCTCCGCCGCCTGCAGCCGCGCATCGGGCAGCAGCAGGGCAAGGCAGCCGGGCAATCCCTTTTCCAGATCGGCCCGCTGTAACCGATAGCTCCCCTTCACCGCGGCGCGACGGCCGTGGGTGATGAGCTGGGAGAGATTGCCGTAACCTTCCCGGTCCGTGGCGAGCAGCACCAGACGCGGTCCGTCGGCGAGCCTGATTTCCGTCCCGATGAGGAGTTTGAGCCCCACCTCCTTCGCCGCCAGATGCGCCCGCACCACGCCGGCAAGGGAACACTCGTCGGTGATCGCCAACGCCCCATAGCCCAGCTCATGGGCGCAGACGACCAGCTCCTCCGGATGGGAGGCGCCGCGCAGGAAACTGAAATTGCTCACGCAGTGCAGCTCAGCGTAGGCGGGCAAGGAAGCCATAAAAATCCATCGCAAAAAATGCCGGTTTCTCACCGCGGCGGACACAGGAAAACCGTGCCTTCCAGAAAACCGTGCTTCAGGAAAATGGCTTCACGCAAAAATCCCGTGCAGGAACCATGCCCCTGTCGCCTCGCGGTACACCCAATAGCGGGCGCCGCCGGCGGCTTCGGCGATGAAATAATCCCGAGCCACGGGCTCCTCCCACCAGCCGGCCTCGATGCGTTCCGGCCCCTGGCAGAGGGTGAGCGGGCCACCCCAGTGGGGCACCCCCCCGCGCAGGGGAAGGGGCCGCGGTCGCGGCAGCAGCCAGAGGGGGCGGGGGGCGGAAAAATCCACCCCATCGACCGCGCCGGGCTCGGCCGCTTTCATCGCCCGCTCCGGCCGGTGGTCGGCCACGCATTGCAGGCTGTGCACCATGCCCTCACCCAGCCGCGCCCGCAGGCGTTCGATGAGGGCAGCGGCGTTTTCCTCCTCCGGCTTGGCATCGGGGAAAAGCTCCAGATTGCGCGGCCGATAGGGCAGAAGAGCCGGCGCGAGGAGAACGATTTCCCGCACCGGCTGCGCCAGGACAAGCCCCGCCATGTGCTCCCGCAACAGGGAAAAAAGACGCCGGGCATCGCGGGCCGGGGAGACCAATCCCACCGTCAGCCGGGTGGGGGGCGAGGTACCGGCGAGAAGATCCACATGGAATTGCTGCACCCCGGCGCCGCGGCCCCGCAGAAAGCCTTCCAGTTCCTCGAGGAGACGCCGGGCGGCGAAGAGCAGGGCGCCGCTGTCCTGCACCTCCGCCGGCAGTTCCAGGCGGGAGGCGAACTGCGCCGGCGGCTCGAACCAGGGACGGGGATCGGGCAGCCGGCCGAGGGCCTGGTCGAGGGCTTCGAGCAGGGCGCTGCCGAAACGCCGCGCCACTCCCGCGCGGGGCAGGGCCAGGCACTCCCCCACGGTGGTCACCCCCATGGCCAACAGGCAATCGGCGTGCTCCCGCGCCCCTTCCGCCAGCAGCAGGGGCAATCCCCCGATTGCAGCGGGCAGCTCCGCGGGATCGGTGATGAGGCGGCGCTCCCCCGCGCGGGCCAGCCACATCGCCGCCCGGGCCGTGGGCGCCACCGCCGGCAAGGCGCGATAACCCAGACCGCGCACGCCCCTTTCCAACCCCGTGAGCAGTTTTGCCGCGCCGCCAAAGAGCCGCAGACACCCCCCGATCTCCAAGAGCAGCCCGTCCTCCTCCAGGGTCACGTGGGGCGTGAACCGCCCGGCCCAGCCGGCCAATCCCGCCAGGGCCTCGGCCTCCCGCCCCCTGTCGCGGCAAAAGACTTGCAGAGATTCCAGCCGCGCCTGGGCGGCGGCCACCGTCATGCCCGGCCGGACCCCGGCGGCTTGGGCCGGCCCATTGGCCACCTCCACCCTCCCCCCCTCCGCCGCCACCGCCGGACACCTCACCGCCATGCCGCGAGTGAAGACCTCGAGGGGCAGTTGGGGCAGATGGAGGGCAAGCCACAGCATGGGACACGCAGGGGAAAGGGCCGGGAATCAGGCGGCCTGCCGGCCCTCCCCTCCCCCTGGAGGGAGGGTGGGAGTGAAGGCGCTGCCTGCGCCCTCCTCCCCGCCTTCCCCCAGCCGGGAAAGGGGCGCGGAAAAACGCAGGTGGAGGGGAAGGGTTGCCGCCGCCCCGCGGCGTTTGAGGATGCGCAGGACAAGCCCGCCGCCTTTGGGTGCCAGCGCCAGCCGCAAGGCGGCCGGCGAGGGCGCCTCCGCCGCCTGCAGGGGACGGAAAAGGAAACCCGCCGACCTCCCCGCTTCGGCCGCAAGCTGCAGCCGGCGCAGGGCCCGCCCGTCGATCTCCCCCGGCCAGCACACCACCGCCCCCATGACGCCGGCCCGCAGGGCCTGCTCCGCCGCCCACCACGCCTCCCGGGGATGGCTTCTGCCCACCACCAGCAGACGGGAAAGCACAACGCCCGCCGCCGCCAGAGCAGGCGCATAGGGCAGATGGGGCGGCGCCACCCAGGCGACCCAGCGCCCCGCGCGGGTGAGGCCCGCCAGCGCCGGCATGAGCAGCCGCAGCTCCCCTATCCCCTCCCGGTCCAGGAGCAGCTCGGTGAGCGCCCCCACCGGCCAGCCACCCCCGGGCAGCTCGGCATCCAGCGCCGGGTAGCCGCTGGCCAGACCGGGCACGGCCACTGGGGCGAGGGCATCCCCCCGCCACAGGGCTGGGTGCTGCAACAAAGGGGAAAGCGCAGAGGCCATCATGATCCCAGCCTATCGAACGATCGTTCGATGGTCAAGGGGGTCTCAAGCCTTCGCCCTTTTGGCCGTAAAATCAAAACATTCGCAAACCCAAGGGAACCGGCGATGCGTTTTCCCGTGGATCCGCCCCCTCCCATCGGCGTGGTGGAGGACCCCTACCTGATCGAGCAGCCGACCGCCATCCGGCCCCTGCGCCCGGTAGGCACGCCCCTTGCCCAAAGCCGCCTGTTTCCCCGCCGGCCCCGCCCCAGCGCCACCCCCGCCCCGGCGGAACCCGTCCCGCCCGCGGTGGAGCGCCGCAGCGGCGAAGACCGGCGCAAAGGCGACCGGCGCAAGGCCAACCTGCCGGTGCTGGTGGACACCCGCTCCGGCCTCGACCGCCGGCGCAGCAAACGGCGACGGGACGACCCCACCTTCCGCATCGACGAAAAAGTCTGAACCATGGCCCGCAAACTCCTCGCCCTGGTGGAGTTCATGGGCCACGCCCGCCTGCCGGCCCTCTATCGGCAACTGGGCTTTGAGGTGACCACCGAATTCCAGGCGCGCAAGGCCGTCTCCCGCGTACGCAGCCTGAAGCCGGACGTGATCGTGGCCGATTTCTACTTCCAGGCCGATTTCCGCGACCGCCTGTCCAATCTGGAATCGCTGCTCGCCGCCGCCCAGCCCCTCGCCGACACCCGCATCCTGGTGCTGTATGAGCCGGGCAGCGAAACCGCGCTCACCCAGGTGCGGGCACGGCTGCGCATCGATGCGGCCCTCCCCGTGCCCGTCAACGAGGCTGCGCTTTCCGCCGTGCTCGAGGCCTGGCGCTGAAGGCTCATCCGCCCGGATCGTTTGCCCCCTTGCCCTCTGCTCCCCCTAGGGGAGAGGGATGTCGTTGCGTCTTGAAGCTTTCCTGAATCAGCAGGAAAAGCGCCGCTGCCGCGCCCAGGTGCCAGAGGAAATGGCTGCCGATGGGCCAGAAGGGACAGATGGCGAAATCCAAAAGACGCGCCGCGATGGCCAGCAGCAGAAGCCCCGCCGCGGCGGCAAAGCCCCCTGCCGCTCTGCCCTGCAGGGCAAGCCAGGCGGCCATCCCCGCCACGAAGGCCACCGCCGGCAGGTAGAAGCCCACCCCGTTGAGCAGGTGGGGCGGCATCACCCACGCCAGCACGCCTTCCACCGCGACGAAGGCGGCAAAGACGGCAAGCGCCCTGCCCCAGCCAAAGCCTGCCACCTGGCGCAGAAACACCCAGGCAAATACGCCCATGAAGGCGCCGATGGGCAACACATCCGCCCAGAGGGTCCAGCGCCACGCGGTCAGATGCCAGAGGGTGCTGCCAACCCCGATGGCCACGAGCAGGGAAATAATGAGCCGCGCCGTGGCCGTGCCGGGCCAGGCCGGGCTGCGCACGAGCCCCCAGGCGGCGAGGAAAAAGGCGAGATTGCTGACGGTATTGACGGGCTCGCCCCACAAACCCGGGACGCTTCGCTCACAGTACTGGGGCAGATAGGAGAGGAGTTCCACCATGGCAGGGCGCTTTTACCGGGCCCCTCAGAGGGCGCACCACGAAGGGTAACCCCGGGAGCCAGGCCACGGCAGCCTGCTTCCGGCCGGCTTGCCCCTACAGCGCATAACGGGCGCGCACGCTGTTGCCCACACCGGAATAGACGAGTTCCGAGCAGAGGCTGCGCACCAAGGCGATGCCTCGCCCATGGGGACGATCATGGGTCAAGGGTTCCCCCAAATACGCCCCGTAGTCGAACCCCGGGCCACTGTCTGTGATGGTGACATCGAGCACATTGCCGCCTTCCACATTGTGCAGGTGGAACTGTAACTCGATCTTGCCCTCCTGCAGGGTGTAGAGGCGTTCGATACGCGTTTGGAGATAGCGCTCGAAGCCGCCTGGTTCCGCCTTGAGGCGGGAATCCAGGCCCAGCACCCCGTGATCCAGGGCATTGTTGAACAATTCGGAAAGGACCACGAAAAGCGCACCCTGATGGGGTTTCAGGGCGGGAATGCGCATCAGAAAATCCATCACGCCCGGCACCACCTCCAGTTGACGAAGCTCGCTGGGGCCAAGGCAGAGGCCAAGACGATAGCCGGTGCTCTCCGCCCCCCTCTCCTGTGGGGGAACGGCGACGGAGACCACCTGGCACTGCTGCGGCAGCCCGATGAAAAGCAGGGTGGCATCGTCGTGGAGCGGCCCGCCGCCGAGATGCGCCTCGAAGGCCCCCACCACGGCCTGCAAGCCTTTGCCTTCCGCCGTGGCGTTTGCGATGACCGCCTCCAGGCCAAAGGGTCTGCCCTCCGGCGACTCGGCTTCGATGAGGCCGTCGGAACAGACGATGAGTTCACCCGGCAGCGTGTACGTGAAGACTTGCGGCTGACTGCAGAAATCCTTTTCCGGCAGGATCCCCAGCGGCGGATGGGCGGAGCGGAAACGGGTTACCTTGCCGCTGCCATCGCGCCAGACCACATCCGGGTTGCCGCCATTCCAGATTTCGACGACCTGTTGCGCCCCATCCACGGCGATGAGGGTGGCGGCGACGAAACGGTCCACGGGCAACAGGTGCTTGAGCTTGCGGTTGATCTCCCGGGCAATCGCCGACACGGAATAACCCTTTGCCGTCATGCTGTGGAACACGTCCGTCACCGGAAGCGCAGAAAGCGCGGCGGGCAGACCATGACCGGTGGCATCGGCAAGGAGCACGTGCAGCACACCGGCAGGGGTACGCGCCCCACACACCAGGTCCCCGCTCACCTCCCCATAGGGCACCTGGTAGATCCGCAGTTGGGGATCGTGGGTGTCTTCCCGGTCCGTCAGGTGAGTCAAGACATGGGCGGCCAGTTGCGCTTCTTCTTCAGCGCGGGCCCGCCTGTCCGCGAGCTCCTCGTTCTGCCGCGCCAGCTGTCGCTGGCTTTCCACCAGACGGGCGAAATTGCGCAGCTTGGCCTGGAGGATGGCCACGTTGATGGGCTTGGGCAGGTAATCATCGGCACCGGCCTCGAGGCCCCGCAGCACGTCATCCGTACCATCCAGAGCGGAAAGGAGGAGGATGGGCACATGCTGGGCAGTGTGGGCAAGACGCTGACGCAGGGCGCGGGTGGCGGTGATGCCGTCCATGACCGGCATTATCACGTCCATCAACACCAGATCAGGCTGTACCTCGTCGAAGCGTTGCAGGGCCTCCTCCCCGTCATGGGCGAGGACGGCGCGGTGACCGAGCTGCTGGACGACTTTTTCCGCAAGCTTGAGATTGGCAGTCGCATCATCGACGATGAGGATGGTGAGGGAACTCTCGGTCACTTCAGCCCTCGATGGTGAACATTCTGCCGAAGTTGGCCACTTCCAGAACCTGGCGGACCGTGCCCCGGGCGCCGCTCAAGACAACCTGCTTGCCTGAAGTCTGCGCCCTTTCCCGCAGAAGCAGCAGCATGCCCAACGCCGAGCTGTCCACATACTCCACCCGCCCCAGATCGATAACGATCTCCCGCACCGAATTGTCTTCGAGGAGGGGCATGTAGGCATCGCGAAATTCCCGATGCACGCTGAAGTCGAAACGGCCATCGAGGCGCAGGCGCGCCCGCCCGTTTTCGGTTTGAACCGGTATCTGCATGGCAGTTCTCCTTTCGTTGTCGTTCAGCCGCCCTTGGCGCCGGCCAGGTAGTCAAGGATTCGTCCGGCGATCTGGGGCAGGGGACAGACCTCGGCCGCCGCGCCCATTTCCACCGCGGCCTTGGGCATGCCCCAGACCACGGAGGTCGCCTCATCCTGGGCCAGGGTGTAAGCCCCGGCCTTGCGCATCGCCGCCAGGCCCTCCGCCCCGTCGCGCCCCATGCCGGTGAGGATGACCCCCACCGCATTGGGGCCCAGGGTCTCCGCCGCACTTTGGAACAGCACGTCCACGGAAGGGCGGTGGCGGTTCACCGGCGGTGCCTGGGAAAGCTCGGTGTAATAGTAGGCGCCACCTCTGCGCACCAGGAGGTGGGAATGGCCGGGGGCCACGTAGGCATGACCCGGCAGCACGCGCTCGCCATGCTGGGCTTCCTTCACGGTCATCGCCGACAGGCGGTCGAGGCGCTCGGCGAAGGAGCGGGTGAAGCCCTCCGGCATGTGCTGGGTGATGAGGAGCGCAGGGGCGTCCCCCGGCATGCGGGAGACGATTTCCTTGATGGCCTCGGTGCCGCCCGTCGAGGCACCGATGCAGACGATTTTTTCCGTGGTCCCGAACAATCTGCCGGCGAGCACCGTCGGCTGCCGGGCGGGCGCCGCCCGCCGCACCTGGGCGTGGGCGGCCGCGCGAATCTTCTCCGCGATCTCCTCCGCCACCGCGGTGATCCCTTCCGCCAGTCCCAGCTTGGGTTTGGCGATAAAATCCACGGCGCCCAGTTCCAGTGCCCGCAGGGTGACCTCCGAGCCCTGCTCGGTGAGACTGGAGAGCATCACCACCGGCATGGGCCGCAGGCGCATGAGCTTTTCCAGAAACTCGAGCCCATTCATGCGCGGCATTTCCACATCCAGGGTGAGCACATCGGGATCGAGACTCTTGATGAGCTCGCGCGCGACATAGGGATCGGGCGCCGTCCCCACCACCTCCATGTCGGGGAAGGAACCAATGATCTCGGTAAGCAGCCGGCGCATCAGCGCCGAGTCGTCCACCACCAGGACGCGTATCTTGCGGGACATCAGAACAGCTCCACTTCACCCGACACCGGCGCGCGGGTGAGGCGCTTCTTGTAGTCGCGCTCGCGCTCGATGATGGTGTCGTTGTGCAGATTTTTCAGTTTACGCACCAGCACCCGGCCCGTGGCTGGAAAGAAATACACCTTCCTCGGATATGGTCCCCGCAGGTCTTCCGCCAGGACGGGGATTTTTTCATTGGCGAGGAAATCCAGCACGAATTCGCTGTTGGCATCGCCGACATTGACGCTCTCCATACCCTTGAGCACCGCTGCACCGCCGAACACCTTGGCTTCCAGGCGGCTTCGGCTCGCGCCCAGCTTGAGCAACTGGTTGATGAGCACTTCCATGGCATAGGCGCCATAGCGGGCCGAGGCCGAGCGCAGATCATGGGGGTCGCCCCCTTCCGGCAGCATGAAATGGTTCATGCCACCGATCCCGTTCACGGGATCGCGCAGACAGGCGGCGACACAGGAACCCAGCACGGTCACCAGCAGCATGTTGCGCCCCGTGGCGTAATACTCCCCTGGCAGCAGCTTGACCGCCTCGATGTCGAAGGTGCGGTCGTAATAGTGGTTCGGAGCACGGATCTCCTCCAGGTGCTGGGCTGCCATGCGCCGCTTCATCCTGCGTGCCCTTGCGCCTGGCCGCCGGCGCGAACCATCCCCTGGGCGTGCCGCTGTCCGTGCCGCAGGCCGTGCGCGGCCGCCTCGGCATGCACATACACCGTCTGCCCCTTGAGGCGGAAAAGATCGGCTGCGTGATAGAGCGCCTCCGAGTGTCCCACGAACAATAGGCCATCCGGCTTCAGCAACGGCTTCATTTTCTGCAGGATGCGGTACTGGGTCGGCTTGTCGAAATAGATCATCACATTGCGGCAGAAGATGGCATCCAGCGGCTCGCGCACGGGCCAAACCGGATCCAGCAGATTGACCCGCAGGAAGCTGACCATGGCCTGGATCTCCGGCCGCACGCGCACGAATCCCGCCCGCTGCCCCTTGCCCTTGAGGAAAAACCGCTGCCGCTGCGCCACACTCAGCCGCTCCACCTTTTCCAGGGGGTAGATCCCCTCCCGTGCCCGCGCCAGCACCTGGGTGTCGAGGTCGGAGGCAATCACCCGCACCCGGCCCGGATCGTTGGGAAACACCTCCGCCGCGGTCATGGCGATGGAGTAGGCCTCCTCGCCCGTGGAGCAGGCCGCGCTCCAGATGGTGATGGGCCGCGCCGGGCGCTCCGCCAGGAATTCGCGGAGGATGGCGAAGTGATGGGCCTCGCGGAAAAAGGCGGTGAGATTGGTGGTGAGCGAATTGACGAAGGCCTCCCATTCCGCCTCGTCGCCGCTTTTCAGCCGCGCGAGATAATCGCGAAAGGTTTTCAGCCCCGTGGCCCGCAGCCGCCGCGCCAGCCGGCTGTAGACCATGTCCATCTTGGCATCGGTCAGATAAATGCCGGCGTGGCTGTGGATGAGGGCGCGGATTTCGGCGAAGTCCCGGGGCGTGAATTCGAACTCGCGGCTGACCGTGGGCGACATTGCTCTCGGGCTTCAGGTATCAGGTGTCGGGAAGCAGAAATCAGCGGTCAGGGATCAGAGTGCCGGGGAGACGGAACACGTGTCCCCTGTCCCCTGTAACCTGAATCAGAACTCCTCCCACTCGTCGTCCCCCGAGGCGGCCAGTTTCGGGCGCGGGCGGGCGGCTTCGGGGCTTTTGCGTTCGCTTCGTGCCGGCACCGCGCGCAGTGGTGCCGGTGTCCGGCTGCCGGCGGTGGCCAGCTTGAACACGCTCACTGCCCGCGCCAAACCATCCGCCTGATCCTGCAGGCTTTCCGCGGCGGCGGCCGCCTCTTCCACCAAGGCGGCGTTCTGCTGGGTCATTTCGTCCATCTGCGCCACGGCGGCATTCACCTGCTCGATGCCCTGGCTCTGCTCGGCGCTGGCCGCGGAAATCTCGCCCATGATATCGGTCACCCGCTTCACCGCGCGCACGATTTCATCCATGGTGGCGCCGGCCTGCTCCACCAGCTTGGAGCCGTCGTTGACCTTCTCCACCGAATCGGAGATGAGCTGCTTGATCTCCTTGGCCGCCGCGGCGCTGCGCTGGGCGAGGTTGCGCACCTCGCCGGCGACGACGGCGAAACCTCGCCCCTGCTCGCCGGCCCGTGCCGCCTCCACGGCGGCATTGAGGGCGAGGATGTTGGTCTGGAAGGCGATACCGTCGATCACGGTGATGATATCGGCGATCTTCTTCGACGCTTCGGCGATGGCGTTCATGGTCTGCACCACCTCGCCCACCACGGTGCCGCCCTTGACCGCCACTTCCGAGGCGCCCACCGCGAGCTGGTTGGCCTGGCGCGCGTTCTCCGCGTTCTGTTTCACCGTCGAGGTCAGCTCATCCATGCTGCTTGCCGTCTCCTCGAGGCTGGAGGCCTGGCTTTCGGTGCGCGCGGAGAGGTCGGCATTGCCGCTGGCGATCTCGCGGGCGGCGGTGTTGATGGCATCCGTTGCCTCCCGGATCTGCGTCACGATCTCCTGCAGGCGGTCACAGGTGGTGTTGGTGGCCTCTTTCAGGGCGCCGAAGAGCCCCTGGTAGTCGGCCTCGATGCGCTGGGTGAGGTCGCCTTCGGCAAGGGCCCCCAACACCCGCGCCACGTCGTTCAGGCCGCGCTCGGTGGTCTCCACCAAACGGTTGATGCCTTCGGAGAGCTGGCGGAAGAAGCCTTCCTTGTCCTCCACCTTGAGGCGCCGGCTCAAATCCCCGCTGGCGGCCGCTTCGATCAGCGCCGCCACCTCGCGCTCCACCGCCACTTCCGCCGTGCGGTCGGTCCACTCCGCCACCGCGCCCAGACGGTTGCCTTTTTCGTCCAGCACCGGACTTGCGCGCACCATCATGCTGCGGCCCCCCAGCTCGAAGCGACCGGTGTGGGTGCCCTTGAGTTGCGCCAGCATCTGCGCCTGATGCTGGGGATTTTTGTGGAACTGGTCGATGCTGGCCCCCAGCAGCCTGTCGGCGTTGAAGTTGGGCAGATCCTTGCGGATGTCCGCCTCGGCGTTTTTCAGCAGGGACTGCACGGCGCGGTTGAGGTAGATGATCCGGCGCTCGGCATCGGCAATCATCACCCCGGTGCTCACATTGTCCAGCGCAATCTTGACCCGCAGCATTTCCTCCGCCTGCTGGCGGGAACGGGCCAGATCATCGCCCAGACGGATGTAGAGGGAGCGGAAGGCGTCGGTCATGGCGCCAATCTCGTCATTGGCCTCCTTGGCGACGATGACGCTGAAGTCCCCCTGGGAGACCTGGCGCATCTGCCTGGTCAGCACCTGCAGGGGTTTGAGGCCACGCCGGATCAGTGCCGCCCCAACGAAACCGACGACGCCACCGGCAATGGCAATGGTGTCCCCGACCGTTGCCCCGAACAGGGCGCCGCCCAGGCCCGCCCCCACCGCGAGCAGCAGGAAATAGGCGGCCAGGGCGTTGATCTTGGTTGCCAGCGGCATGTCCCGCAGGCGGCGCAGGAATTGGGAGAAGGCGTCGGTGCGCACCACTTTGCCTTCCTGGATGCGCAGACCTTTGGCCTCCCCGGCCTTGAATTTCGCGTAGATCTTGCTGACTTCCTCCACCGCCGCGCGATCGGGCTTGGTGCGCACGGAAAGGTAGCCGGTGATCTGGCCGTTTTCCCAGATGGGTGTGGCGTTGGCCACCACCCAGTAGTGATCCCCGTTCTTGCAGCGGTTTTTCACATAGCCCGTCCAGGGTTTGCCCGCCTGCAGTGTCTCCCACAGGTCCTTGAAGGCTTCTACCGGCATATCCGGATGGCGCACCACGTTGTGGGGCTGGCCAATGATCTCCGCCTCGGAAAAGCCGCTGATTTCGTAGAAATAGGGGTTGGCGTAGGTGATGATGCCGCGCGTGTCGGTGCGCGACACGATGTACTCGCCATCGCGCATGATGCGTTCGACATTGGTCACGGGAAGATTGATGCGCATGGTCATGCCTCCTTTCAGGCGGTTTCCTCGACCAGGGCCATGTCGCGGCTGGTCATGAGTTTTTCGATATCGACGATGATGATCATCCGCTCATCCACCGTGCCCAGGCCCAGGATGTAGCGGGTATCCAGCACGGAGCTGAAATCGGGGGGTGGGCGCAGGTTTTCCGCGCCGAGCTGGATGACGTCCGACACGCCATCGACGACGATACCCACCACGCGCCCGGCGACGTTGAGGATGATGACCACGGTGAACTGGTCGTAGGTCGCCGTGCCCACGTCGAGCTTGATGCGCAGGTCGATGATGGGCACGATGACACCGCGCAGATTGATCACACCCTTGATGAAGGGCGGAGCGTGGGCGATGGTGGTCGGCTGCTCGTAGCCGCGGATTTCCTGCACCTTGAGGATGTCTATGCCGTACTCCTCCCTGCCCAGGGTGAAGGTGAGATACTCCCCCGAGCCCGCAGGCAGCCGGCCTTCCGTCATCGGTACGTTCGTCTGTTCCATGCTCTCTCCCTTATGCTGGCAAAGTCTCGGCCGGCGCCTTGGCCTGCCGGGTGAGGCGCAGGCCCATGCGGGTCAAAGCAGAGACGTCGAGAATCATCGCCACCCGGCCATCCCCCATGATGGTGGCGCCGGATATGCCCTCGACCTTGCGGTAATTGGTCTCCAGGCTCTTGATCACCACCTGGTGCTGGCCCAACAGTTCGTCCACCTGCAGCGCCGCCTTGCCGCTTTCGCCCTCGACGACGACGAGGATGCCCTCGCTCGCCTCATGGAGCGCCCCCGGTACGGCGAAGACCTCGGCGAGCGGTATGAGGGGCAGGTATTCGCCGCGGATGGCCACCACCCGCCCCTGGCCGGCGATGGTGCGGATATCCTCGCGGCGGGGCTGCAGGGACTCCACCACCACGGTAAGGGGGACGATGTACGTCTCGCTGCCCACGCGCACCGACATGCCGTCCAGGATGGCGAGGGTGAGGGGCAGGCTGATGACCACACGGGTGCCGAAACCGGGCGAGGATTCCAACTCCACGCGGCCCCCAAGGGCTTCGATGTTGCGCTTGACCACGTCCATGCCTACCCCCCGGCCCGACACTTCGGTCACCGCCTCCGCCGTGGAAAAACCCGGCGCGAAAATGAGCTGCCACACTTCCGCGTCGCCCATGGCATCACTCACCGGCAAACCCCGCTCCCGCGCCTTGGCGAGGATCCTGGCGCGATTGAGACCGGCGCCATCGTCCATCACTTCGATGACGATCTTGCCCCCCTGGTGAGAGGCCTTGAGGGTAAGGGTGCCTTTTCTCGGCTTGCCCGCCGCTTCACGCACCTCCGGCGCCTCGATGCCATGATCGAGGCTGTTGCGCACCAGGTGGGTGAGGGGGTCGGTGATTTTTTCGATGAGGCCCTTGTCCAGTTCGGTGCTCTCGCCGATGGTCTTCAGCTCCACTTCCTTGCCCAGCTTCTTGGCGAGATCCCGCACCACCCGCGGAAAACGGGAAAACACCGTGCTCATGGGCAGCATGCGGATGGACATGACGGCCTCCTGCAGGTCCCGCGTGTTGCGGGACAAAAGGTCGATCCCCGCCAGGACGCGCTCCGCATGCACTGGGTCGAGGATGCTGGCCGACTGGGCCAGCATGGCCTGGGTGATCACCAGTTCCCCCACCAGGTTGATGAGCTGATCCACCTTTTCCACCGACACCCGGATGCTCGATGTCTCCAGGGAAACCGCCGCGACGGGTCGCGGACGGGTGTCCTTTGCCTCTGCCGCTTTGGCACCCGCCGGCGTTTGCGCCGAGGCGGGCGAAGGCGCAGCAACCGCAGCGCTTTGTGCCGCCTGACTCCCCTCTGGCGCGCCCGGCGCGTCGGTGAAAAAGCCGAAACCCTCGCCTGCCTCCTCCTTTAGCGCCGGAGCGCCAGGCGCGTCGCTGAAGAAGCCATAGGCCGCGCCTGCTTCCTCCTTGGGCGCCGGCGCACCCGGTGCCTCGGCAAAAAGCCCCCAGGCTTCCCCGCCTCCCTCATCCGCCGCCGCAGGCTGCGCTTCGATGCGAATCTCCTCCGATGGGGCATAGAACTCGAGCACTTCGCGGATTGCGGCCGGCTCCCGCTCCGTGTCGAGCCAGAGGGCAAGGCGCGGGTTTTCCGCGCTGGCGGGGGCGAGGAGCTGGCAGTCGCCCAGCTCCTTCAAGGCCGAAAGGAGGTTTTCCACACAAGCTGCTTCCCCCGCGCAGTCACGGGTCAGCGTGCATTCGATTCCATAGCGGACTTTTGCCCCGGCGTCTGCGCGCCCCTTTGCGCTGCCGCTCGCCAGCGCCTCCAGGCGGGCGACGATGTCCCGCACCAGTTCCTCCTCCACGGCTGGGCCGCCCTGATGCTGGCTGAGCTGGGCCTTGAGCACATCGCCGGCGGCAAGGCACGCATCCACCATTTCCGCCGTCAATGTCAGTTCGCCCTTGCGCACCTTGTCCAGGAGGGTCTCCACGACATGGGTGACCTCTGTCATGTCGGTGAAGCCGAAGGTACCGCTGCCCCCCTTGATGGAATGGGCGGCACGGAAAATGGCATTCAGGTCGTCCGGCGCGGGCGAGGCCAGATTAAGCGCCAGAAGCAGCGTCTCCATGCTCGCCAGATGCTCCGCCGCCTCCTCGAAGAACACTTGATGGAACTGGCTCAAATCGATGCTCATCGCGCCTTCCTTCGCTTTCTTGTTCTTCGTTGCGGCAGTTCAGCCGATGACCTTCTTCACCACCTCGAGGAGCTTGCTGGGGTCAAAGGGCTTGACCAGCCAACCAGTGGCTCCGGCGCTGCGGCCGGCGGATTTCATCGCCTCTGAAGACTCGGTGGTGAGCATCAGAATCGGCGTCGATCGATACTGGGGCAGCCCCCTCAGGCTCTTGATCAGGGTCAGGCCGTCCATTTTCGGCATGTTCTGGTCGGTCAGCACGAGATCAACCGTCCGCCCCTTGGCCTTGGTCAGGCCCTCTTCGCCATCCGCCGCTTCCACCACCTCGTAGCCGGCGCTTTTCAGGGTGAAACTCACCATCTGCCGGATGGAAGCAGAATCATCGACTGTCAATACGACTTTCCCCATGGCTGTACCTCGCTTCAGAACAATTCGATTTCGCCAGCGCTCATGCTCTGCTGGCTCACCGGGCTGCGGCGCTCATCGAGCCCGGCGACCGTCTGCCGGACCCGCTCGAGCGCCTGCTGCAGGGCGGCGTCGAGCTCCAGCTGCTCTTCCAGCCCGTGGAGGAAACTTTCCAGCACCGCCTCGGCGCCCTGGATGCGGCTTTGCGCATGGCCGATCAACTGGCTGGACAAATCCTGGAACTGCAGCGCGGTGACCGCCTGGTTGACGTCCGCATCCACCTCGCCAGCCAACCTGTCGATCTCCTGCACGGCGCGGGCCATGTCCCCATTGAGCTCCTGCAGGTGGCGCATGGCCTCCTCCACCCGCTGTTTGGATTGCAGAACGAAGCTCATGTCCACCGCCGCCACCGTCTGGATGGACTGGCTCGCCCGCTTAAGATCGTTGTGCACCGTATCCATGCGGCCGCGGATCTGCTGGCTGAAGTGATTGGTCCGCTCCGACAGCGCCCTCACCTCGTCCGCCACCACGGCAAAGCCACGCCCCGCCTCACCCGCCCGCGCCGCCTCGATGGCTGCATTGAGGGCCAGCAGGTTGGTCTGCTTGGCGATGCCTTCGATTTCATCGAGGATACGCAGCATGGCGCTGGCTTCCCGGTTGATGCCTTCCATCACCTCCACCAGCTCCACGGCAAACTTGCTGTTCTCCAGCGTGTTCTGGACAAAGGCATCCAGGGTCGCCTGGGTCTCACCGACAAATTCGGCAAAGCTCACGTGGTGGCCGCCATTGAGCTCCCCCGCGGCGCCGCGGGCGATGGCCAGCGCCAGGTCCCGCTGGTGCTGGATCTTGGCGTGCATGCCGCCGAAGCTACCGGTGAGTTTTTCGATGGCCTCCGCCGAAAGGGCCTTGACCCGGTCCAGATCTTCGACGCCGGCCCGGCACAGGGTCCGCGCCTCACGCTGGCAGGCCTCCACCGCGACCCGCACCCCCGCCACCGACTGACCCGCCGCTACATTCGGCACCGGCGGGGATGCCGGCGGCCGTGCCCGGATGACCAGAAGGAGCCCCGCCGCGCCGGCAGCGGCCACGGCGAGGAGGCCCGGCACCGGCCCACCCCACCACACCGCGGCCGCGACCACGCCCCAGACCCCGAGATAAAGCGCAACTTTCCGAAACAAAGCGACCTCCTCCCGCTCTTATGCATGGACCCGTGCTGTTGGCCTTTTTGCGGCAGGGGGTGGGAAAACTTGAGGGCGACGGCGGGCGCCCCGGGGTGAAAAGCATGGGGCAGGGCATTGTCTGGGGAAACGTTTTTGTTATAATTGCCGGGCTTGCGCCCGTAGCTCAGTTGGATAGAGTACCTGGCTACGAACCAGGGGGTCAGGAGTTCGAATCTCTTCGGGCGCGCCAGTCACCATTCAGCCAGTCAACAAGGCTGAAACAAAGAGGGCTGCCCCCGGGCAGCCCTTTCTTGTTTGCTCGTGCGCCAAAGCCAGGAGGCGTGTGCCCCAGACCGCTGGCATCATTGCGCAGCCTTCCCTGGCATGGGCGGCTGCGCCCGCAAACTGGCGGAGGCGGTGAGATTCGAACTCACGAGGGGCGCAAACCCCTGGCGGTTTTCAAGACCGCTGCCTTAAACCACTCGGCCACGCCTCCGATGACCCGCCTTTCCCTGGCGGTTTTAGTTCCGGCCTCCCGCTCGCGCGGGCTTAACGTTCGCCTGGGCGAACGTTAGCCTCCACTGCCCTGTCGCCTGCGACAGGGTCAAAACCGCTGCAATGATACTGGGGAAAACGGCATCTGACACCCGCGATTGCAACTTCTCACGGCCTTGGCTAGTCTTACGGGAGCCTGAAGACCGCCCTCTCCCGAAGAGGCGGGCGGAAAGCCGGCCGCGTTGGTTTCCTTGAAGCAGCCGGTACTGTTTTTCGATTCCAAAGGAGTATCCATGCAACCTGAACTTTCGAGCTCTCATTCCACGATGCCTGCGGCGGTCACGGCCGTTCCCGCGGCGCAGAAGGTTTTGCGCAACACCTATGCGCTGCTGGCGATGACGCTTCTCACCAGTGCGGTGACGGCGGGCATCGCCATGGTCATCCACCTGCCCTATGGCGTGGGCCTGGTGAGCAGCCTGGTGGCACTGGCGCTGCTGTGGTTTGGCCTGCCGCGCACCGCTCACTCCGCGGCCGGCATCGGTGTGGTCTTCGCCATCACTGCACTTTTGGGCTTCGGCCTGGGGCCGGTGCTGAACCATTACCTGAGCCTCGCCAATGGTGCGCAGATCGTGATGCTCGCCCTGGGGATCACCGCCATCACCTTCCTCGGCCTGTCGGCCTATGCGCTGACTTCCCGCCGGGATTTCAGCTTCATGGCAAGTTTCCTCCTCGCCGGCGTCCTGGTGGCCTTCGTCGCGGGCATCGTCTCCCTGGTGGCGGCCCTCCTCGGCCATCCGCTGCCCCAGCTTGCGCTCACGGTGTCGGCGCTGTTCGCCGTGCTCATGTGCGGCATGATCCTCTATCAGACCGGGGAAATCGTGAATGGTGGGGAGACCAATTACGTGCTGGCCACTATCGGCCTCTATGTCTCCCTCTACAACCTGTTCACGAGTCTGCTGAGTCTTTTGGGTTTCTTCATGGGCGAGCACGACTGAGCCTTGCCTCCGCCACGGGGGGCGGCACCTTGCCGCCCCTTTTTCATGCCCGCTCGAAGAGGGCGATGGACTCCACATGCCCGGTGTGGGGAAACATGTTCACCACGCCCGCGGCTTTGAGCCGATAGCCTTTCTCGTGGCAGAGCACCGCAGCATCCCGCGCCAGGGTGGCGGGGCTGCAGGAGACATAAACGATGCGCCACGGGGCGCCCGGCCCCAGAGCCTTGACCACTTCGATGGCGCCATCCCGGGGCGGATCGATGAGCATCTTGTCGAAGCTGCCCAACTCCTTCAGCGCCGCCTCCGTCACCGCAAAAAGATCGGCGGCGACGAAATGGACGGTGCCCTCAAGGCCATTGGCGCGGGCATTGGCGCCGGCCCGCACCACCAGGGCCGGGTTGCCTTCCACACCCAGCACCTGCGCGCCACGCCGTGCCATGGGCAGGCTGAAATTGCCCAGGCCACAGAAGAGATCGGCGATTTTTTCGCCCGGCTGCGGATCCAACAGGCGCAGGGCGCGCCGCACCAGCACGCGGTTGATGGCGAAGTTGACCTGGGTGAACTCGGTGGGCGAAAAGGGAAGCGTGAGCCCAAATTCCGGCAACGTGTAGGCCAAGGGCGGCGCTTCCAGGGGATAGAAGGGATAGACGCTGTCCGGCCCCTTGGGCTGCAGCCACCATTGAATGCCGTAGCGGTCGGCAAAATCCCGCAGCCGGATTTCGTCGTCCGTCGTGAGGGGTTCGAGAATGCGCAGCACCAGCACCACCCCCTCCTCACCGACCGCCACCTCCACCTGGGGCACGCGGTCACGGATGGACAGCGCGCCGATGAGTTCCCGCAAAGGATCGATCAGGGCCGAGATGCGCGGCGGCAGGATCTCACAGCGGTGCATGTCGGCAATAAAGCTGCTGCGGCGCTCGTGGAAACCCACCAGCACGCCACCTTTCCTCGGCACGAGCCGCACCGAAAGACGCGCCCGATGCCGGTAGCCCCAGGCTGGGCCGTGGACTGCGGGCAGAATTTCCTCCGCCTCCACCTTGCCGATCCGCGCCAGATTCTCCTCCAGCACCCGCTGTTTGGCGGCCACCTGGGCGGAAGCTTCCATGTGCTGCAGCAGACAGCCGCCACAGATACCAAAATGGGGACAGCGGGGGACAACGCGCATGAAGCTGGGTTTTTCCACCCGTGTCACTTCCCCAAGCTCATAGGTGGGTTTGCGGCGCAACGTCCGGTATTCCACCCATTCCCCCGGCAGCGCGCCTTCGATGAAGACGACCTTGCCTTCCACGTGGGTCACCCCACGCCCCTCGTGATCCAGGGATTCGATGTAAACACTCATGGCAGGCGGCAGCGCAGAAGGTGGAAGACGGGGAACCTCAAGGGGTCTTCCATGCGGCGAGGTATTCCCGCCAGTGGGCATCCGGCAACTGGGCGAGATGGTCGCGCACCCGCGCCACTTCGCCGTCATAGGCGGCGCGGGTGAGGAAACCCCGCAGCAACTGGAAGCGCAGGTAAACGAGGAAGGTGTTGACCACGTCGGTCTCGCAGTAGGCGCGGATGGAGGCGATCTCACCCCGGCACCATGCCGACCACACCTGGGAGCCGTCCATCCCCAGCTTGCCGGGAAAGCCAATGAGCCGCGCCAGTTCGTCCAAAGGCACATTCGCCCGCGGCTGGTAGAGGGCGAGCAGGTCCATGAGGTCCAGATGGCGGGTGTGGTAGCGACTGATGTAGTTGTTCCATTTGAACTCGCGGTCATCCTCCCCCATGTCCCAGTAACGGGGCGCGGACAGACCGTGGATCAGCGCGCGGTAATGCAAGACCGGCAGGTCGAAGCCGCCGCCATTCCAGGATACGAGCTGCGGTGTGTATTTCTCGATTCCGTCGAAAAAACGCTGGATGAGCTCCGGCTCGCCTGCCTCCGGCGTGCCGAGGGACCAGACCCGGAAGCCCTCGTCGTTGCGCAAAACGCAGGAGATGGCGATCACCCGGTGCAGATGATGGGGCAGAAAATCGCTGCCGGTCGCCTGCCGACGCCGCTGGAAGGCGATCTCCGCGATCTCC
This sequence comes from Burkholderiales bacterium, assembly GCA_023511995.1. Taxonomy (NCBI): domain Bacteria; kingdom Pseudomonadati; phylum Pseudomonadota; class Betaproteobacteria; order Burkholderiales; species Burkholderiales bacterium. The sequence continues at coordinate 16,989 of JAIMAL010000023.1, read as the reverse complement.
TCGGCCGTTGCCCCGGCGTCGAGCTGCCACAACCGACGCAGCCCTTCCGTATCGGGGACGGTTTCGATATCGAAGACGAGAATGGGAACCATGGGAAAACTCCTGCCAAAGGGAAACCCGGGCGACCTTGACTTGCCTCAGGAAGGGCGCACAATGCCAGATGAATAAACCCCATGGGGAGAGCACCATGCACAGTGCGCTGGAACTGCGTTTTCCCCACATCGTCCGCCGGCTGACGGAAACCTGGCGAAACGATGCGGAGGCGTCCCGCTACCTGGAGGCGCTCCTCTTCACCAGCCGGCAGCGGCCGGAGCGCCATGGTTTCGACGAAGAGGCCTGGGCGGAGCTCGTCTTCCTCGATGGTCTGCTGAAGACCCGGAATCCTGCACCGCCCTCGCCGCTGGGGACGGATGTCTGGGCCATCGCCTGGGATACACAGCCGCGCCGCCCTACTTCCTGACCCATTCCCCCGCTGCATTCTGCACATACCAGCCGGCCGGCGCCTTGGCAATCCAGCGGTTGGCAAAGGTGGCGCGGATGTCGGCCTCCCATTCGGGATGTCCGTTGGCGCGGGCGATTTCCCGATAGAGCGCCGCCCGATCGCGATTCTCCTCCGCCACCAGGGCGCTCACCGTGGCCCGTTGGGCAAGGGGCACCAGGCTTGCGTCCCGCAGGGCAATCATGCCGTCGCGGGTGAGGCCAATGGCGCCGCTCTCGTAATAGGGCTTGAGGTGGACGTGGCGCGCCTGTTGCGCCGCCTTGATGGCGGCGATGGCCGGCGTGTCGATGTCCAGATTGGCGCCCTGCGCCAAGGCACTGCTCCAGACAAGGAAGAGAAACAGGGCCCAGAGCAACCGGATCTGCTGTCTCATTTGGGCTTCTCCCCGGTGGCCGCCTCCGGCTTGAGCTGCCACACTTCGTCGATGATGCGGTCGGCCGCCTTCTCCGCGGCTGCAGCCGGAAAATAGATGTTGATGGTGACACAGGCCGCGCCCTGCACTGTGACCAGCGTCAGGGCCGCCAGTTGCAGAAGACAGCGCATGGGAGTCCTCATCGGATGACGGGGGAAGCACCCTGCCGGATGCGGGACAACCGCTCCGTCAGTTCCTTCCAATCGACCTGGCGATTGTAGCCGATGACCGTCAGGGCGGGAATCCCGCCGCCTTCGACGATGACGAAGCCCCCATCGTGGGCGGTCAAACCGGCAAGGGTGAGCACGTTGTCCGCAAGCCTTCCTGCGAGCCCCAGCCGGCGGTAGCGAAAATCCTCGAAAACGCGCAAGAAGGTTTTCTTTAGGGGCGCGGCGGTGCCGCCACCGAGGGCGGCGATGTTGTCCACGGCGCGCTGGGAGATGCGGCGGGGATAATCCCCGGCGCTGCTCGCCACGGAAGCGGAAAACCGCACGGGACGGCCGTTGATGAGGGCAAGGTCCCGCACCACCACATCCACCCTTCCTTCCATGCGACCAAAGGAAAAAGTGCGCGTCAGGAGGTCGAGATCGAGGTTCCCCATGTCCACTTCCGCCTCGGTGAGGTTTGCCCCCTGCGTCAGATGCTCCACGCGCAGATTCTTCACCACCACCGTTCCGTCAAACACGTGCAAAAGCAGGGCCCCATCCATGCTGAGCGTGTCCTTCTCCCAGCGGACCCGCGGCACGATGCCGGATACCGTGCCGTGCATGCGGGGCCAACCGAGGGCCATGGACAAAGCCTCCATGGACACCGGTCTCAACTGGGCTTCCCCCGCGGCCTGCCAACCCGTCTCGCCGCGGCCGAGGGCAAGGTGGGAGAGGATGAGGGCACCATCGAGGACGGGGATCGTGAGCGCCTCGATCCCCACACCCGTGGCGGTGAACCGAAGGGGCGCGCGGAAGGCCCCCAAGGCAAGCCCACGGAAGCGTCCCCCCTCTGCAGCGAGTTGCCCCTCTCCCTCCCCACCGCGCCGCCAGATCATATCGAGCCTCACCCCCTCCAGGGCAAAGAGGTCTTTTTCGTGGGCCACCCGGCCGTCCTGCACCGTAAGCTCGATCTGCGCGGGCTCACCCGCCTCCATGGTCATGCGCCCCCGCGCCCGGCCCGTGACCACAAGGGCGCCGGACAGGCGCCCCGCCATCAGGGGTTTGACGAAGAGGTCATAGACGGGGCCGACAGCCAACGCCTCAGTCGCGACGGAAAACGCTTGCAACTGCCGCGTCCCCCCATCGAAGCGGGCACTCGCGGTCACCTCCCCCAGACTGGGCACATGAAGGCGCGCGTCATCCAGGATGAATTCGCGGCCATCGAAGCGGCCGGCAAATTGCAGCCGCCGCGGCTCATTGCCGAAGTAAAAGGGGGACCAGAAGAGTTCGCCCGCCTCCCAGCTCAGCTTGCCTGTCACCTGCCAGTCGGTCTGCCGGCGCGCCTTGAGGGCAAAGCTCAGGGCAAGCCCTTCTCCCGCGTGCAGTCCCTGGACGTCGGAGAAGGCCACCTCCCGCAGCCGTCCCTCCAGGGAAAGGGCGGCATCACCCGCCTGCCAGACAAGCGTGGCATCGACCCGGCCGCCGGTGAGGGGGAGCGGCCTTAAAAGCCAGTCCGCGAACCGCTTGATCCGGCCCCCTTCGACCCGCAGGGTGGTGACCCCCAGGCGGCGGGAAAGCCGCCAGCTTTCGTCTTCCTTGCCGAGGGCGATTTCCAGCTCCCGCCGCTCGCGGTCATAAACCAGCCGCAGGGCCAGGTCCGGCAGGAAATTGAGGCGCCCCGCATCGCAGACGACACGGTCGGCGGTGAACTGGGTCTGCTGGCAGGCAAGGTGCAGGTCATGGAAACGCTGCTTTCCCACCGTGAGGGCGGCGATGTCGAGGCTCGCCGGCCGTTGCCCGGCGAGGGACAGGGTGAGCCGCACGCCCCGAGCCGCAAAGCCGGGGCCCTTAAGCCCGCCCAGGTCCAGGTTGAGCTGGGAACTGGCCAAGGCGAAGGCGGGAAAAAAGCACAGCAGGGCAAGAATGAGCCGCGGGGTGTCACCCACGGGGTTCAAGCGGGGAACACACCCGTGGAAAGATAACGGTCGCCGCGGTCGCAGACGATGGAGACGATCACCGCGTTCTCCACCTCCGCTGACACCCGCAGCGCCGCCGCCAGCGCGCCACCAGAAGAAATGCCAGCGAAGATGCCTTCCTCGCGGGCAAGGCGCCGGGTCATTTCCTCCGCCTCCTGCTGGCTCACGTAGAGGATGCGGTCCACGCGGCTGGGATCGTAGATCTTGGGCAAATACTCCGGCGGCCATTTGCGGATGCCCGGGATTTGCGCCCCCTCCTCCGGCTGCACGCCGATGATCTGGATGGCGGGATTTTTTTCCTTGAAATAGCGGGAGCAGCCCATGATGGTGCCGGTGGTGCCCATGCTGGAGACGAAGTGGGTGAGGGTGCCGCCGGTATCGCGCCAGATTTCCGGCCCTGTGCCTTCGTAATGGGCCTGGGGATTGTCAGGGTTGGCGAACTGGTTGAGGATGCGTCCTTTGCCTTCCGCCTGCAGGCGGTTGGCCACGTCGATGGCCTCCTCCATGCTGCCCTCGCGGGAGGTGAGGATGATCTCGGCACCAAAGGCGCGCATCACCTGGCGGCGTTCCACACTCATGTGCTCCGGCATGACCAGGATCAGGCGATAGCCGCGAATGGCGGCCGCCATGGCGAGCGCGATCCCGGTGTTGCCGCTGGTGGCCTCGATGAGGGTGTCACCGGGCTTGATTTCACCGCGCGCCTCGGCACGCATGATCATGGACAGCGCCGGACGGTCCTTCACCGAGCCCGCCGGGTTGTTGCCCTCCAGCTTCACCAGCACGGTGTTCGTGGTGTTGCCGGGCAGGCGTTTGAGTTTCACCAATGGCGTGTTGCCGACGAAATGTTCGATGGTGTGGAACATCATGCCTCCGAACCGGCTTGCAGGACGCCGCCCCCCTGGTAGAGATGGTCACACTCCGCCACCACGCCGGCCATGGTGACGCAGTTCTTGCCATGGCTCTTGGAATGCTTGAGGGCACGCCAGGCCCGGGCATAGAACTCGGCGCGGGTTTCGCCGCCGATGTAGGTGGCGGCACCGAAGCTGGCGGTAATGGGTTCCAGCACGGGCAGGATCAGTTGCCCCTCGAGCTCCATGCGAATCCGCTCGGCGACGATGATGGCGCCCATTTCGTTGGTCTCCGGCAGGAGCAGGGCGAATTCCTGTCCGCCATAGCGCACGGCAAGATCGACGCCCCGCACCGCCTGTTTCACCAGCGTGGCGATGTGGGCGAGGATCTCGTCGCCCACCTCGCGGCCGTAGTTTTCGTTGATGGCGGTGAAATTGTCGATGTCCATGAGCAGCAGAGCGAGGGGCCGCCGCGAGCGCTCCCAGCGCCGGATTTCATCCTCCATGCGTTGATCCAGCACGGCCCGGTTGGCCAGCCCCGTCACGGTATCGAGGCGCTTCAACTGGGCGATCTCGTCCAGCGCCTGTTGCAGGGCATGGCCGCGGCGGGTGAGGACCCGGCGCACTTCGTCCAGTTCCTGCCGGGTCTTGGCCAGCTCCTGGCTCTGCTCCTCGAAGGCGCTGATGTCCATCTCGGCGGCGACGAAAAGCAGGCGGTTCATGCGATAGACCCGGCCGGCGAGGGAACGCTGGGGGCCGTCCGGCGCACCCAGCCGCAACAGACCCTGATAGACCAGCCCGTCGGCCTGCGCCGGCGAGGCGCGCAGCAGGGCGAAGCTGGGCTCGATGAAGACGCTTGAGGGGGTGCCTTCAGCGAGACCGGCGAGGGTGGCGACAAACCCCTCGTTGGCCTCGATGATCTCCCCTTCTTCCGACAGCAGGGCCACGGCAATGGCGCGGAAATCCTTGAGCCAGGGGGGCAGGATGAAAAGGGGCGGTGTCACCCTTGCCCTCCTTCACAGGTGCGCCCATAGACGTCGTCGAAGCGCACGATGTCGTCTTCGCCAAGATAGGGGCCGCTTTGGATTTCGATGATCTGCAGCGGGATGCGACCGGGGTTTTCCAGCCGGTGGCGGTGGGTCTTGGGAATGTAGGTGGACTGGTTTTCCTCCAGATAGATTTCCGTCTCGCCGTTGGTGATGCGCGCCGTGCCCGCCACCACCACCCAGTGCTCGGAACGGTGATAGTGCATCTGCATGGAGAGCTTGGCACCAGGGTTGACGACGATGCGCTTGATCTTGTAGAAGGGCCCCTCCTCCAGCACGGTATAGCTGCCCCAGGGACGCGTCACGGTGAGATGGGTTTCCGCGAGATGGGCGTGGCGTTCCTTCACCGCCGCCACCAGCGTTTTGAGGTCCTGTACCCGTTCCCGCGGGCAGACGAGGGTGGCATCCCGGGTCTGCACCACCGCGAGACCCTCGACACCGAGGGTCGCCACCAGGCCGTGCTCGCTCCAGAGCAGATTATCGCTGCTGTCCACGGCAAGCACCTCGCCCTGGATGACATTGCCCCGCTCATCCTTTTCCCGTTGCTGATAGATGGCCTCCCAGGAGCCGAGATCGCTCCAGCCCATGTCCACCGGCACCACCGCCACGTCCCGGGTGAGTTCCAGCAGCCCGTAGTCGATGGAAACATCGGGCATGGTGGCGTAGAGTTCCGCCGGTGCCTGCGCCGACCCGCTTTGCGCCAGCGCCTGGGCAACCTCGTACACCGCCGGCTGATGCGCCTTGAGCAGTTCCAGGAAACGGTCGGCGCGGAAGACGAACATGCCGCCGTTCCAGAAATAATCCCCCTGTGTGAGATAACGGCGGGCGGTGTCGGCGTCCGGTTTCTCCACGAAGCGCATCGCCGTCTGCACGCGGCCGATGGGGCCGCTCTCCCCCGCCGCCAGCGGCGGCCCGGCCTGGATGTAACCGTAACCGGTGGCCGGCTCGGTGGGCTTCATGCCGAAGAGGGCGATGAGGCCGCGCTGTGCAGCCGCCTCCGCGCTTTCCCACGCCTCGAGGAAGGCATCGGTATCGGCCACCGCATGGTCGGAGGAAAACACGCCCACGGTGGCCTCCGGCGTTTCCCGGGCGATGCGAGCGCAGGCCCAGGCGATGGCCGGCAGCGTGTTGCGCCCCATGGGTTCGGCCAGCACGCCATTGGCGAGCAGCGGGTGGATGGCATGCAACTGGCCCGCCACCTCGAAGCGGTATTCGCTGGCGGTAACGGTGAGCACCCGCGCCGGCTCTACCCGGGGCAGCACGCGCCGCACCGTCTGCTGCAGCAGGCTTTCACCGCCGTTCAGGGCGAGAAGCTGCTTCGGCTTGTTGGCGCGGGAGATGGGCCACAGGCGGGTACCCGAGCCACCGGCGAGGATGACGGCATAGCGCCGCGCCGGCAGAAGCTCCGCGGCAGGATGCAGCTTAACGTTGGTGACGGACATGACCTTTCCTCCCCCGCTGGCTTGCCCCGCGTCCGCCGGCAAGGCCATCGAGCGCCCCGGCTGGCGGACGCACTTCCCCTTAACATACCACAGTGCCGCGCCGCCGGTGCGGCGCGGCCGTTACATGTGGTCAATGATGCTTTGGCCGAAGGCGGAGCAGGAAACCTGGGTGGCACCGGGCATGAGACGAGCAAAGTCATAGGTGACCCGGCCGGCGCCAATCGCCCCCTCCATGCCCCGGATGATGAGGTCCGCCGCCTCGCTCCAACCCATGTGGCGCAGCATCATCTCCGCCGACAGGACGAGGGAGCCGGGGTTCACGTAGTCCTGACCCGCATATTTGGGCGCGGTGCCATGGGTGGCTTCGAACATGGCCACCGAGTCGGAAAGGTTGGCACCCGGCGCGATGCCAATCCCCCCCACCTCCGCCGCCAGGGCATCCGAGATGTAATCGCCGTTGAGGTTGAGGGTGGCGATGACGTCGTATTCCTCCGGGCGGAGCAGGATCTGCTGCAGGAAGGCGTCGGCGATCACGTCCTTGATGACAATCCCGTTATCCAGCGCCATCCACGGGCCATCCCCGATGGGTTTGGCGCCGAATTCCCGCACCGCCAGTTCATAGCCCCATTTCTTGAAGCCCCCCTCGGTGAACTTCATGATGTTGCCCTTGTGCACCAGGGTCACGGACTTGCGGCCGTTGTCGATGGCATAGCGGATGGCCTTGCGGATCAGGCGCTCGCTGCCTTCCCGTGAGACCGGCTTGATGCCGATGGCGGCGGTGGCGGGGAAACGGATTTTGTCCGCCACGCCCATTTCTTCGGCGAGGAAGGCGATGACCTTCTTCGCCCCTTCGCTGCCCGCCTCCCACTCGATGCCGGCGTAGATGTCCTCCGTGTTCTCGCGGAAGATCACCATGTCCACCTTTTCCGGCACCTTCACCGGGCTCGGCACGCCGCGGAAATGACGCACCGGGCGCAGGCAGACGTACAAATCGAGCTGCTGCCGCAGGGCGACGTTGAGGGAACGAATGCCGCCCGAGGTGGGCGTGGTGAGCGGCCCCTTGATGGAAACCACATACTCGCGGGCAGCGGCCACGGTTTCCTCGGGCAGCCAGACATCGCCCCCATAGAGACGTTTGGCCTTCTCCCCGGCGTAAATTTCCATCCACTGGATCTGCCGCCGGCCGCCATAGGCCTTCTCGACCGCGGCATCGACCACCCGCTGCATCACCGGCGTGATGTCCACGCCGATGCCATCGCCCTCGATGAAGGGGATGATGGGCCGGTCCGGCACGTTCAGGCTGAAGTCGGCATTGACGGTGATTTTTTCGCCCTGGGCGGGCACCTTGATGAAGCTCGTCATGATGGATTCCGCATGCAATGAAAATGGACAGGATTGGCGGCCCTTGCATTTCGCCTGCGTTTTGCCGATGCTGCCAATCCTGTCCGCTCTCTTTTGGCGATGTCGCGTCTGATTCTGCTCAACAAGCCCTATGGGGTGATCTGCCAGTTCCGCCCGGACGGCCGGCACTCCACCCTCAAAGACTACGTGCGGGTGCCCGGCGTCTATCCCGCCGGTCGGCTGGACACGGACAGCGAAGGGCTGGTCATTTTAACCGATGACGGCAGGCTCAATCACCGCATCACCGACCCGCGGCACAAACTGCCCAAGACTTACTGGGTGCAGGTGGAGGGCATTCCCGATGAGCGGGCGCTGGAAAAGCTGCGGCAGGGCGTGAACCTCGGGGACTTCGTCACCCTGCCGGCGGAGGTGTGGCCCATGGCAGAACCGCCGCACCTGTGGCCGCGGCATCCGCCGGTGCGCTTTCGCAAACACATTCCAACGAGCTGGCTCACCGTCATCCTGCGCGAAGGCAAGAACCGTCAGGTGCGCCGCATGACCGCTGCGGTGGGCCACCCCACCCTGCGCCTCATCCGCTGGGCGGTGGGGCCGTGGACCCTGGAAGGACTGGCCCCGGGCGAGTGGCGCGAGGTGCGCCTCCCATCACACCGCCTGCGGCAGGTAAAATAGCGATTTGTGGGAATCCTTTGATGCACGAATGGCAACAGCTCTTCAAGATCACCGTGGCTTTGCTTGCCATCGTCAATCCCTTTGGCGGCATTCCCGTCTTCATCGGGGCCACCCGCGGCTGGCCGGCACGGGAACGCGCCCGCACCGCGCGCACCGTGGCCCTCACGGTGTTTCTGGTGCTCATGCTGGCCGCCTTCCTCGGTGACCGGCTCCTGGATTTTTTCAACGTGAGCATCGGCTCCTTCATGGTGGGTGGCGGCATCCTCATTCTGCTGCTTGCCATCTCCATGCTGCAGGCCCGGGAAAGTCCCATCCGCCAGACGCCAGAAGAAGCGGTGGAGGTGGCCGACCGCCAGGCCATTGGTGTGGTGCCGCTGGGCGTGCCTCTGCTTGCCGGCCCCGGCGCCATTTCCTCGGTGATCATCGCCGCCCACCAGTTCCGTCATGGCGATCTGTTGGGCCATGTGCTGCTCCTCATTCCCATCATCACCGTCACCCTGGTGGTGTGGGGGGTGTTCCTGCTGGGCAGCCGCATCGCCCGCCGGCTGGGCCGCACCGGCCTCAACATCGTCACCCGGCTCATGGGCCTGATCCTGGCGGCCATGGCGGTGGAAACCATTGCCCGCGGCCTCATGGAACTTTTCCCCCGACTCGCGTAAGACCAAGCATCCATGATCTGGACACCCCATGTCACCGTGGCCGCCGTGGTGGAGCACGAGGGACGCTACCTTTTGGTGGAGGAATACGTCAGCGGCACCCGGGTGCTCAATCAGCCGGCGGGCCATTGGGAGCAGCACGAAACCCTCATCGAAGGCGCAATACGGGAAACCCTGGAGGAGACCGGCTATCACTTCCAGCCCACGGCGCTGGTGGGCATCTACCGCTGGCCGCATCCCGCAAAAGCCATCACCTATCTGCGCTTCGCCTTCGCCGGCGAGATCGTAGACTTCGATCCCACGCGCCCCCTCGATGCGGGCATCGTGCGCACGGTGTGGCTGACGCCGGAGGAAATTCGCGCCCAGGCCGCGCAACACCGCAGCCCCCTGGTGAGCCGCTGCGTGGAGGACCATCTGGCGGGCCGGCGCTATTCCCTGGAACTCCTCCGCCATCTCACGTGATGCGCCTCCTTGTCCTCCTCGCCGCCTGCCTGTCGGTCTGCGCCCACGCCGACGAGACGCTCACCATCTGCTACAACTGGGGTTGCCACACCCGCGCTCAGGTGGTGTTCGATGTGAATCATCTTCTCGCGCTCGACGCCCTCTTCGAGGGCGCCGACACCCCGGCACTGGAGCGGGCGTCGATCCAGCTCGCCGTTGGTCTCATGGGGCGCATCGCCGGCGAACAGACACCCATCCACAATGACCGCGGCGGCAATCTGAACGATGACGGCGTCGAGGGACGCATGGATTGCATCGATCACGCCCACAACACCACCGCCTATCTGCGGCTTTTGGAGCGGCGCGGGCTGTTGCGCTTCCATACCGTGCTGGAACCGGTGGTGCGCGCCCCCTGGCTTTTCGATGCCCACTGGGCAGCCCACATCCGGGAGCGGGAAAGCGGCAGGGATTACGTGGTGGATTCCTGGTTCTTCGACAATGGGGAGCCCGCCGCCGTGTTCACCCTGCAGGAATGGAAAAAGGGGGCCGGGCCCCATGGCTGAGCGGGTGGTGGTGGGCATGTCCGGGGGGGTCGATTCCTCCGTTGCCGCCCTGCTCCTGAAGCGGCAGGGCTACGAGGTGGTGGGCCTGTTCATGCGCAACTGGGAGGATGACGAGGAATGCCCCGCGCGCCAGGATTTCCTCGATGTCCTTGCCTGTGCGGAAGTGATCGGCATCGAGGTGGAGGCGGTGAACTTCGCCCGCGAATACAAGGAGCGGGTGTTCAGCTATTTTCTGCGGGAATATCAGGCCGGGCGCACGCCCAACCCGGACGTGCTGTGCAACTCGGAGATCAAGTTCAAGGCCTTCCTGGAACACGCCCTGAGCCTGGGCGCCCAGCACATCGCCACCGGCCATTATGCCCGCCTGCGGGAGCGTGACGGCCGCTTCGAGCTCCTCAAGGCGCGGGATGCGGCGAAAGACCAGACCTATTTCCTCTACCGCCTCAACCAGGCGCAGCTCGCGCGCACCCTTTTCCCCCTGGGGGATCTCCTTAAAAGCGAAGTGCGGGCGATCGCCCGCGAAGCCGGTCTGCCCACCCACGCCAAGAAGGACAGCACCGGCATCTGTTTCATCGGCGAGCGCAATTTCCGCGAGTTCCTCTCCCGTTATCTACCCCGTCAGCCGGGGGACATGGAAACACCGGAGGGACGCCGCGTGGGCCGGCATGAGGGCCTGATGTATTACACCATCGGCCAGCGCCATGGCCTGGGCATCGGCGGCCCGGGCAAGCCCTGGTATGTGGCGGGCAAGGATCTGGCACGTAACGTGCTGATCGTCGTCCAGGGTCATGATCACCCGCTGCTCCTCAAGGATCATTTGCAGGCCATCGAATCCGCCTGGATCGCCGGCACGCCACCCGAAAGCGGGCTGGCCTGCACCGCCAAAACCCGTTACCGGCAGCAGGACGCCCTCTGCCACCTGGAAACCGTGAACGAGGCGGGTTTCACCCTGCGCTTCGCCGCCCCCCAGTGGGCGGTGACGCCGGGGCAATCGGTGGTGCTCTATGCAGGAGAGGTATGCCTCGGTGGCGGCATCATTGCATGATGGCGGTGAATCGCGAGCCCGAATGCTGGAACTGCCGCCATTTCCGCAACGAGGCCGGAAGCAAGGTGTGTCTGCTGCACGGGGTGGTCCTGCCCATGGAACGTGGCCCCCATCTCGTCTGCACCCGCTGGTCCCACCGGGAGGGGGGCCGGGTGCTCTGGTGGCGCTGGCGCGATTTGCGATACGACAGCCTGCTCTATCGTTATCTCCCCTTCGGCGTGGAGCCGCCCCGGCCAGTGGCGCCCTTCCGCGCCCTACCCCGCGCTAGGGACGATACGCCGTGATGCGCTGCATCATCGCCGGGCGCGGTGCCTGGCTGTAGCCCTGGGCGAAGGCAAGCACGACAAGGCCCGGAAAAGCACCCAAAAGCTCGTTGGGCCGCAGCAGAAAGTCCGGACGCGTGGGACGCCCGAAGTCCTGCTGTCCCACCATGAAAGTTTCGTAGATCAGCACGCCGCCCGGGGCAAGCGCTGCTTCGAGCAGGGGAAAGAGCGGCCGGTGCAGATAGCAGGTGACGACGATGCCATCGAAATGTGCATCGGGCAACGGCCAGGGGCCTTGTTCGAGGTCCGCCTGCATCACTTCGATGCCCTCCCGTGTGAGGCCGGCGAGGGCGTCGGCATCGCGGTCCACCGCCAGCACGCGATAGCCGCTCGCCGTGAGCCATCGGGCATGCCGGCCACTGCCCGCGGCGAGGTCCAGCACCCGGCCGCGCGCCGGGATTGCCGGACTCCAGCGCACGACCCAGGGGGAAGGTTGAGCCAGTTGGGTCCCGTTGCGGGAAAGCCGTGCAGAATCCATGGCGAGGCCCCCTGCCGGCTCTCAAGGGGGCGGCCTCAGGCCACCGGCACGGTGCGCTGGAAGGGCTCCATGGCGAAGAGCTTCTCCGCGAGGCGGGCAAGGTTGGGGTGAGCCTCCCGCCACTGGATTTCAGGAAAACGGAAATCCAGATAGCCAAGGCAGCAGCCCACGGCGATGTCGGCGAGGTTCATGGTCTCGCCGGTGCAAAACCGCTTTTCCCCCAGCTCCTCGGACATGGCTTCCAGGCCCCGGAAAACTTTCTGCTCCTGCCGCACGATCCAGTCGCGGCTCTGGCACTCGGGCGCGCGGCGCGTGCGTTCCAGGAAGATGAGCGCCGCGGCATCGACGATCCCATCCGCCAGCGCCTCCCAGCGCTTGACCGCGATGCGCTGGCGGTTGCCTTCGGGGATGAGCCGCGACACCGGCGTGACCGAGTCCAGATATTCGACGATCACCCGCGAGTCAAAAAGGGTGTTGCCATCATCCATCACCAGCACCGGCACCTTGCCCAGGGGATTGGCCTCCGGTACGCGGGTGTCGGGTTCCCAGGGTACATCCACCACGAATTCCAGCTCGATGTGCTTTTCCATGGCCACGATGCGCACCTTGCGCACGAAAGGACTGGTGAGCGAGCCGATCAGTTTCATGTGTTGTTCCTACTTAGAGTCCTGAACCACCGCCTGCGCAGCGTTTCTCTGCATTGACTCCGTGTCCTGCGCAGTGGCGCTCTTACACCTGCATCACCGGGATGACCTTCCCCGGCCTGATGTAGCGCTCCATCTGGTGGAAATTGAGGTAGCGGTAGATATTCTCCGCAAGCGGCGCGATCTTGTTCTGCACCACGGCGAGATACTCCTCCACGGTGGGAATGCGGCCCAGCACCGCACACACGGCGGCAAGCTCCGCCGAGCCCAGATAGACGCGCGCGCCCTTGCCCATGCGGTTGTCGAAATTGCGTGTGCTGGTGGAAAAGACCGTCGCATGATCCGCCACCCGCGCCTGGTTGCCCATGCAAAGGGAACAGCCGGGCATTTCGGTGCGGGCACCGACGCGGCCGAACACCGCATAGACGCCCTCCTCCCGCAATTGGGCCTCATCCATGCGCGTGGGCGGCGCAATCCACAGACGGGTGGGAATCGACGCCGCATCTTCCAGCACCCGTGCCGCAGCCCGATAGTGCCCGATATTGGTCATGCAACTGCCGATGAACACCTCGTCGATGCGGTCCCCGGCCACGGCCGACAGTGGCTTGATGTCATCCGGATCGTTGGGGCAGGCGACCAGCGGCTCCCGGATCTGGTCGAGATCGATTTCCAGGACATAAGCATATTCGGCGTCGGCATCGGGTTCAAGCAGCTGAGGCTCATCAAGCCAGGCACGCATGGCATCGATGCGCCGCCTGAGGGTGCGCGCATCCTGATAGCCGGACTCGATCAGGTGTTCCAGGAGCACGATATTGGAATTGAGGAATTCGATGACCGGCTCCTTGTTCAGGCGCACCGTGCAACCATTGGCGGAACGCTCGGCCGAGGCATCGGCGAACTCGAACGCCTGTTCCACTTTAAGGTCGGGCAGCCCTTCGATTTCCAGAATGCGGCCGTTGAAGACGTTTTTCTTGCCCTGTTTGCCCACGGTAAGCACGCCCTGCTGAATGGCCACATAGGGAATGGCATTCACCAGATCGCGCAAAGTGATGCCGGGCTGCATTTTGCCCTTGAAGCGCACCAGCACCGATTCCGGCATGTCCAGCGGCATCACCCCCATCGCGGCGGCGAAGGCCACGAGGCCAGAGCCGGCGGGGAAGCTGATGCCGATGGGGAAGCGCGTATGGGAATCACCGCCGGTGCCCACGGTATCCGGCAGCAGCATGCGGTTGAGCCAGGAATGAATCACGCCATCCCCCGGCTTGAGGGACACACCGCCGCGGGAGATGATGAATTCGGGGAGCTCGTGCTGCAGCTTGATGTCCACCGGCTTGGGATAGGCCGCGGTGTGGCAAAAACTCTGCAATACCAGGTCGGCGGAAAAGCCCAGACAGGCCAGTTCCTTGAGTTCGTCCCGCGTCATGGCACCGGTGGTGTCCTGGGAACCGACGGTGGTCATTTTCGGCTCGCAATAGGTGCCGGGCCGCACGCCCGCCACGCCGCAGGCGCGGCCGACGATTTTCTGGGCCAGGGTGTAGCCCCGCCCCGTATCCCGTGGCACCACCGGCTTGATGAAACGTTCGGAAGGCGCAAGCTCCAGCGCCTCCCGCGCCTTGTTGGTGAGCCCCCGGCCGATGATCAGGGGAATGCGTCCGCCGGCCCGGATCTCATCGGGAAGGGTGAGGGGCGCGAGCTCGAAGGTGGCGATCACTTCACCGCGCTCGTCGGTGATGCGGCCCGCATAGGGGTGGATCGTGATCACCTGTCCCATTTCCATGCGGCTGACGTCGCACTGGATGGGCAGCGCGCCGGAATCCTCCGCCGTATTGAAGAAAATGGGGGCGATCTTCCCCCCCAGCACGATGCCGCCCGTGCGCTTGTTGGGCAGATGGGGAATGTCCTGGCCCATGTGCCACTGCAGGGAGTTGATGGCGGATTTGCGCGAGGAGCCCGTTCCCACCACATCGCCCACGTAGGCAAGGGGCAGGCCCTTCTGCTTGAGTTCGGCGATGATCCGCAGCGCCTCCGGCATCTTGTTGGCCAGCATGGCCTGGGCATGGAGGGGGATGTCGGGCCGCGACCAGGCTTCCGTCGCCGGTGAAAGATCATCGGTATTGGTTTCGCCCGGCACCTTGAACACCACGCAGGTGATCGCTTCCGAAAGCGGCGCGCGGCTTATGAACCATTCCGCTTCCGCCCACGATTCCAGAAGCGCCCGGGCGTGGGGATTGCCGGCCCTGAATTTGTCCACCACGTCGTGGAAGGCATCGAACATGAGGATGATATGGGACAGCGCCTGCACCGCGTCCGGCGCCAGGGTGGGATCGTCCAGCAGCTCGATGAGGGGCGCGACGTTGTAGCCGCCCAGCATGGTGCCCAGAATCTGCACCGCATGCTGACGGCAGATGAGCGGCGTTTCTGCCCTGCCGCGGGCGACATCGGCGAGGAAGGCGGCCTTCACGTAGGCGGCCTGGTCCACCCCGGGGGGCACACGGTTTTCCAGAAGATCGAGGAGGAAATCCTCCTCCCCTGCCGGCGGCCGCTTGATGAGCTCCACGAGGGCGGCGACCTGTTCGGCATTGAGGGGCAGCGGCGGCAAACCCTGCGCCGCGCGTTCGGCGACATGGGCACGATAGGCTTCGAGCATGGTGGGATCGTTTCTTCTGCAGACAAAGTCGCGATTATAACAACGGCTGTCCCAGCCCGTGGCGGGCGAGAAAAGCGGCAATGGCCCTGGCCGCCTCATGGGGATGGGTCTGCAGCAGCATGTGGGGCGCGGGCAGCATACACACCGAAAGCTGCGGCGCAACACGGCGCATGGCTTCCGCCACCGCCGGCCGCACCAGCCGGTCATGGCGCGCGCCAAGATAGAGCATCGGCACCGTAACCGCCGCAAGCGCATCGCAGACATCGACGCGGAGAATCTCCCGCAGGCGACAGGCCAGCACCTCGGGCCGCACCAGCCTGCTGGAAGCCGCAAGATCGGCAAGGAGATCGGGAGACGCCTCGCGGCCGAGAAAGAAAAACTTCGCCAGCCACACCGGCGGCGGCCGTGACAACAGCCTGCCCCGAAGCAGGGGCACAAAGAGGCGCAAGGGCATTGACAGCGGGCAGGAACAAAAACCCGCCGCCAGCACCAGCGCCCGCAGTCCTACTGGCCTTTTCGCGGCAAGCCGGATGGCAAGCGGGCCGGAAAAGGATTCCGCCACCAGGCAGTACTCCGTCGCCGGCAGCGCCGCCTCCACCCGTTCGAGGAGCGCGTCATAACCCAAAGGCAGATCGGGCGGGTAGGAGATCGCCTGCACAGGCACCCTGCCCGCCAGCGTCGCCTTTAGGGTACGGAAACGGCCGATACCATCCAGTCCCGGCAAGAGGACCCAGGTCAGCATCCCAGCATCGCCAGCCGTTCCCGCAACAGGGGCAGCACCTCCGCCTCGAACCAGGGATTCTGTTTGAACCACAGTTGATTGCGGGGACTCGGATGGGGCAGCGGAAAATACTCCGGCAGATACTCCCGGCAACTGGCCACGGTCTCGCGCAGACTCCGTTTGGCCCGCCGACCCAGGTAATAGGCCTGGGCATACTGTCCCACCAGAAGAGTCAGGCGGAGGTGGGGCATCAACGGAATCAGGCGCGGATGCCACAGGGGAGCGCATTCCGGCCGCGGTGGTGCATCGCCCCGCGGCCCGGAGCCGGGATAACACAGGCCCGTGGGCACGATGGCGATACGCCGCTCGTCGTAGAACTGCTCCCGATCCATGTTGAGCCAGGCACGCAGCCGGTCCCCGGAGGGGTCATTCCAGGGAAGACCCGTCTCATGCACCCGCCGGCCAGGCGCCTGGCCCACGATCAACAGCCGCGCCGTCGAAGAGACCCGCAGCACCGGCTTCGGCCCCAGGGGCAGATGCGGCGCGCACACCCGGCAGGCACGAATCTCGGCAAGCAACGCATCTAGCTCCTTCATGGCACCATTGTACGCTGGAGCCGGCCCAGCCCCTCTCGTCTGGCAAAATCACACCCAATCCTGCTGCCGGCCGCCGGCGAAACCGCCGCGCTGGCTCGCGGGCCGCGCACGCGCCGCAGCCGCACGACACCACCGTGAGCGCAAAAAGCACGTGATGCACCTGGGCAGCGCCCG
Source organism: Burkholderiales bacterium (assembly GCA_023511995.1). Taxonomy (NCBI): domain Bacteria; kingdom Pseudomonadati; phylum Pseudomonadota; class Betaproteobacteria; order Burkholderiales; species Burkholderiales bacterium. The sequence goes on along the minus strand of JAIMAL010000023.1, from coordinate 301 downwards.
CAAGCCGCAACAGAACTGTCGCGGGGTTGAATTCTGCCTGAACCCGTGGTCATTGAAGCTGAGACTTTTCCTGTGGGCTATTGGCCATGAATTTTCAGTCTGGCGACGCGGGTGATCTGTCTGCCGAAGGTCTTTCGAGGGGCGATTGGCCTTCTTCCGGCCCGGAAAGTCGGCGACCGGGTAGTTTGATCGAGGATAACAGCGGCGATGTCGCCAGGGAAAAGCTCGCGGATTCAAGTTTGAAGTGCAATTTTGATTAACGGGTAGGTGGGTCAGAATGTGCGAGCATTTTGCCCCATCA
>JAIMAL010000022.1 GCA_023511995.1 Burkholderiales bacterium | reverse complement strand
ATCATGCGACGCCTGTCCATCTCATCACCTCCATTTGTCGCCGGCGGGCCATTGCCAACCTACCGGCTAGATCTGCGCTCCCAGACCTGCACTCGAGAAGCGGAAATAGCCGTTCAGCCGCTGCAGCGTGCCCGTGAAGAGGACGATGCCCATCACGATCAGCGTGACGCCCGCGACGAAGCGGACCGCGTCATGGTGCCGGTTCAGCCAGCGCAGCAGGCCCGGCGTGCGGGCCAGCGTCGCGCCGAAGGCGACGAACGGGACAGCCAAGCCCAGCGAGTACACCAGCAGCAGCACACCCCCTTGCACGACGGTGCCCGAGGTGATCGCCAGCGTCAGGATCGTGCCCAGCGTGGGGCCGATGCAGGGCAGCCAGCCGGCGGAGATCGAGCTACCGACGAGGAAGGAGCGCAGGTATGGATTGCCGGCCCGCGCCTCCCAGGTGGCGCCGAGGCCGCGGTAGAATGCCGGAATCTCGATGAGCCGGCTCATGTGCAGTCCCAGCACAATCAGAAACACGCCGCCGGCCTTCTGGAGCAGCGAGAGTTGGTCGCGCAGGATGTACCCGGCCAGCCCAACCGATACCCCCAGCGCGGTGAACATCAGCGTGAACCCGGCCATGAAGGCGACCGCGTGCAGCACCGGCGCCCGCCGGCTCGCGGCACAGGTCGCCGATAGGGAGCCACTGGCCAGGTTGCCTGCGTAAACTGGCGCCAGCGGCAGCACGCAGGGCGAGAGGCAGGACACTAGCCCCGCTAGGAACGCCACCAGCACGCTCACACCGCCGACTTCGATCACGGCTGAGGCTCCCTCGCCACGGAGAAGCCGGCCTCGCCGAGCTTCTTTACCAGGATCTCCTCGGTAAGGACGCCGACGTGCTGCCCGCGCAGCACGCCCTCCGCGTCGACGAACATCGTCAACGGCAGGCCCAGCAGCCGGGGGCGGTCGTGGAAGTTCACATCCCAGTCGATGACGATGGAGGTCTCCACCTGGTAACCCGGTCGCCGCAGGCTGAGGTGGGGATTGTAGGCCGGGTCACGGGCGAGCATCGGCATCCAGCGCGCCATCATGGCTGCCCGCTCGCGCTTTGCCCGCTCCTGCCCCAAGGCGAGTTTCATGAGATCGACGGCCTCACCCTTGAGGCTCGTCGAGCCGTGATGCACCACCGTGGCATAGGGTGTCCACACCACTTTGTAACCGGCCTTGCCCACTTTCAGGCAAAGGTCCACGTCGTTGAACAGCACGGGGAGCTCGATTTCGTCAAACCCGCCCACCTGGAAATAGACCGCCTTGCGCACCAGCATGCAGGCAGCGGTGACGGCGGAGTAGTTCTGATCCACCTGGGCACGGTTCATGTACCCCGGTTCATCCAGCCCCAGTTGGCCATTAAAGGGATGGTCTGCAAGACTCGTCAGCCCCAGCACCACCCCGGCGTGCTGCAACTTGCCCGTCTCCGGATAGACACACCGCGCCCCCACCACGCCCACTTCCGGGCGCTGGCCGTGCTGGAGCAAGCGCTCCAGCCACTCGGCCTGGACGATCTGGGTATCGTTGTTGAGCAGAAGCAGATATTCGCCCCGCGCCTCCCGTGCCGCCAGGTTGTTCATGGCGGAGAAATTGAACTCCGCGTCATAGCGCAGGATGCGGATGCGCTCCGGATAGCGGGCCTGCAGTTGCCCATAGTAGTCGAGCACGTCGGGGTCCGTGCTGCGGTTATCCACGATCAGGATTTCGTAATGGGGATAGGCGGTCTTCTCCAGGAGGCTTTCCACACAGGGCTGCAGGAATTCATATTTGTCACGGTTGGGAATGATAATCGTGACCAGCGGATCCCACTGCCGCGCGTAGATCACCCGATGGGTGCCCGCAGCATAGCCGGCCTCCACCGTGGCCTTCACGCCCCGGCGCTCGAGATGCATGGCCACCGCAAGACGCGCGGCTTCCTCGTTGGCTGACGCGGCGTGGGCCCGGGGAAGATGGACCAGCACATCCGCCACGTGGCCGATTGCCCCCTCACCAAAGGCATCGAGGAGACGCAGGGTCACGTCGTAGGTCTCCGCCCCTTGCAAAAGGGAAGCCCCACCGGCTGTGAGCAGCGCATCCGCGCGCACGAGCACGGGGCCGAAATAATCCATGGAGCGCGCCAGATCGAGGTTGAAGTCCGGCTTGAAGCGGGGTTCCCCGAACTCTCCGTCCGCCATCAGCCGGTCGTCGTCCGCATAGATCAGGCGCCAGTCCGGCCGGAGATCGATGTAATCGCCGAAGCGCAGAAAAGTGTGAGGCTCCAGGCGCGAACCCGGCGGCAGGAACCACAACCAGTGCGTGCCCACCGAAGCGGCCACGCCGTTGATGGCCTCCACCTTGGCCTCCGGCGAGTCCGCCTCGATCCAGAAGAGTTGTTCCACCTCGTTGAAGGCAGGATCCGGCGCCGGAAACGGCGCCACCACCACTAGCCGCCAGTCGCGGTAGAACTGGGCCGCCAGGGAATCGATGGTATCCGCCAGCAGCGCCTCCTGCCCCGGCTCGAGCACCAGCACACACACGAAGGCCGGCCGCTGCCCCCACTTCAACATCATCCGCTCGGCAAAGACCTCCGCATCCACCTCGGTCAGGGTTCGTTTCGAGCGCCAGACACGATAAGCTTCGCGCGATTCGGTGTCCGTGGCACAAGAACGCTCCCGGTGGTGTGTTGGCTGCGCCATTTCCGGCCCAGACAGAGGGAAGCCAAGACGAACCGCTTGCTCCCGAACATAGGCCCACGTGGCCTGTACCGCAGTACGCACCATCGGCCGACGTTGTGTCTGCCCCGGGTGGAGGCGGAATCTGGCAACTGGTTCGGCCACGTAGGCGAGATCGCCACGCGAAAGCAGGTGGAGGGCTAGGCACACATCGCCGATACCGACGCAAAGACGGCCGAACAGCGACATGACGTTGGGCTCGTCGATTGCCACGGCGTCAGCGCGGCGGAACAGCATGCAGGTGGGCTCGCCGAGCATATTGACGCCGCTGGACAGGATCCGACCGATAACGGCCGTGCCACGGAGGCGGCCGTCCACGTCCGCCAACGCAACCCCCAACACACCCGGCTCCAGCTCGACGCCGCCTTCATTGATCGGCACTCGACGACCGGCTGCAAGCCGCGCCTCCGGTGTGGCACGAAGCGCAGCCAGTAATCGGGCAACCGCATCCGGCGCAAGGGTATCGTCATCGTAGAGGGGTTTGATGAACTCACCGCGCGCGAGCCGGATGCCCTTTGTCAGATTGGCTGCCTCGCCCAACGGGGGCTCGTTCCGATAGTAGACGACCCGCTGATCGCACCGGCTATACGCGGCCGTGATCTTTTCCACCTTTGGCGATGCGCTATCGTCAAGGACCAGAATCTCGATGTTTTCGTAGGTCTGCGCCAGCGCACTCTGGAGACATTCGTCAAGAAACTCGGAGCGGAATGCCGGTATGACGATAGACACAAGGGGCTGTTCACCGAACCTCTCTCTCCGTTTCCGGAATTCCATGATCAGTGTGGATTCGACCCGGGTTTCAAGGCCGCAAAACATTTCGTCCTGGCTCTCGTTCAACATGCAGCGAACAGGGTCCTCTAGTCCCGCCAGCGCCGCCAAACGTGCGAGTTCTTCTTCATTCACGACCCAGGCATGGCCCCAGGCGCGCAATGCGATGTTAAGATACTCAGCACGATTGCGAATCCAATCATAGCCATATTTCTGCAGCCACGGTTGACGCCAATCGTGCTCGGCATATCTGCGTACGATCACATCGAGGTCGGGTGTCGCAACGCGGACACGTCCCCCCGGCTTCAGCACGCGTCTGCATTCGCGGAAGAAAGAAATGATGTCCTTTTGCGACAGGTGCTCAATGAAATGTTCGCTGTAGATACCATCGACTGTTCCGTCCTCGTAGGGCAACCCCCGCGTCACATCGCAAACGACATCGGCTCCCGGCTCGAGGTCGATATTGACAAAGCCCGGAAGTTTGACCTTGCCACAGCCGATGTTGAGATAAAGCGGTCCGCTCACGATGCCTTCCCTTCCGCCGTCCCCCGGCCGTAAGACCCCACCTTTGCCTCCAGTTCCAACAGTTTGCGACTGCGGTCACTCACCCGTCGCGCAGGTGCACCAAAGTACACCCCAAACGCAGAACAGTTCTTTTGTATCAGACTCAGCGCACCCACTGCCACACCCTCTTCAAGCGTGACACCGGGAAGAATCACCGTTCCACTACCCACAATAACATGACGCCCCAGAAAAACCGGCGCGTGTTGCACATTCCTCAACTCCGGGGGGACCGTAGGGTTAGTCAGTGACATCCCTGAGTAATCATCACTACTCGAGTAAATTGCAACTCGAGAGGACAAGCCGGCAAAGTCACTCAATTCAATACGTCCCTGTCCTATAAGTGAGCAGAATGGCGCGATATGCACATGGTTACCAATCACTATGCCCCCCTCACCCGCAGACAGAATACAGAAGTCGTCAATGCGAACATGATTACCGATGCGAATACGACTTGCGCCATAAAATCGCGCCCATTCCGAGATTTGTACATCTTCTCCGACCTCGGCGAACCCAAGTGCAATAATCTGTTCCCGTGTCAGCATATTTCTATTCCTCCTGTCTCAATTGGGCAGCATCTGGGATGGACGCCCCAGATTTCATCTGGGGCGCTCCTCACCTTGAACGACACGCAGCGGCCCACGTCGTCATAGACAGCGCCCAACTTCGTCACTCTATTTAAATAATTGTACTGAGCGAACAGCCGTCGCACTTTTTACGCTACATATACCTTAGCCAACGCAAATGCCGAACATCCCCGCAGCAAGCTCGAATCGTTACGCAATCTTGGCACAAGGCACACTTCCAAAATATGCAACGACAGCTGTACTACGCAGACTGCCCAATGACCTTACATCATGGTCTTGACACCGAGCCATCATTGCTCTTGCGCGATGAGCGAGGCAATAAATTTGACTTCCTCCTTCTCCAGACCGGGGTAAATCGGAAGGCACAGCACCCGCTCCGCTATCGCATTGGCCACTGGAAGATTGTCTCGCCCCGCAGAAGGCAGTGACCTGTACATTGGAAAGTTACTGATGAGCGGATAGAAGTAACGCCTGGGGTGGATTCTGTGCTGCTTAAGTTTCTGATACAGCATATCGCGCGTCAGCGGATATTGATCTTCAACCAGAACTGGAAAATAAGCAAAATTGGGTGTGATGCCTTCTTCGTAGCCCAGGCAACGGATACCGTTTACCGCCCCGAGCAGGGAACGATACATGCGATCAATCTCCGCGCGCTGCGCAATGGCCTTGTCCACATAGGCCAGTTGCAGAACGCCGAGGGCGGCGTTGAATTCGCTCATCTTGCCGTTGATTCCCGGAGCGACTACCGTCACCTCGTCTGCGAAGCCAAAATTTTTCAGGTAATCTATACGCTGTTTCATCTTGGGATCGTGACAGACAATCGCCCCTCCCTCAAAGGTATTGAATACTTTTGTCGCGTGAAAACTAAGCACAGAGAGATCGCCATGGCGCAAGATGCTGCCCTGGCTGTCTTGGACACCAAATGCATGCGCCGCATCATAAATCACTTTCAGGTTGTATATGTCGGCAATCCTCTGAATGGCCTCAACTTTGCAGGGGCGGCCGTAGCAATGCACAGCAAGAATCGCAGTGGTTTGAGGCGTAATGGCCGCTTCAATCTTTGTCGGGTCGAGATTCAACGTCAAAGGATCGATGTCCACAAAGCGGGGGCGTATCCCGTTCCAGAGAAGGGCATGTGCCGTTGCAACAAAGGAAAATGGGGTGGTGATCACCTCCCCGGTGACTCGGAGGGCCTGCAAGGCGACGATCAAGGCAATGGTGCCGTTGGCGAACAGGTTGACGTGTTCAATACCCAAATACGCGCAAAGTTTGGTCTCGAACTCGCGATGAAAAGGCCCCAGGTTAGTGAGCACCCGGCTATCCCATATCTTCTGCAAATAGGGAATGAATTCCTCCAAGGGCGGGAGGAACGGTTGGGTGACAAACGTGTCTTTTTCAGGGTTCATGCTCTCCACTGTCCTTGAGGACGCCGCCGGTCTCCAACACTGCCCATTCATGCGACAAGTGACGTCGCGACCGCGGGCCGGTCGACGCTTAGCTTGCAAATCCTGTTCCACCCATGGCAAGTCTTTGTCGCCGACATCTCTCGCTGTTGGCGTCCTCACTCCCGGCAAAAATTGCCGCAGCGGCAAGGGGGCGGAAACGTGGTCCTGGACTTTGCTACGGGGATTATCGGCGGCGCGCGGCCGGGCTTGAGGGTTGCGGGGGAGGCTACGCTCAGCCGAGGATCCAGTCCACGGCCCGGGCCACGTCCTGGGCGATGAAGGTGGCGGGGGGGATGTCTTTCTGCTCCTCCACGCCGTAGCCGGTGAGGACCAGGATGGGGGTCACGCCCACGGCGAGGGCGGCTTCCACGTCCGCCGCCTTGTCGCCGATCATGAACGAACGCTCAAGGTCGATGTCGTATTCCCGCGCGGCGGCAAGCAGCATGCCGGGCTCGGGTTTGCGGCAGTCACAGTCCCGTGTCCCGCCGTATTGGGGGTGGTGGGGGCAAAAGTAGTAGGCATCGATGCGGGCGCCGTGGCGGGCGAGGTCTTCGTCCACCTGCCGGTGCAGGCGCTGGACGTCGGCCTCGCTGTAGTAACCGCGGGCAATGCCGGACTGATTGGTGGTGACGATGACAAGATAGCCGCTTTCGTTCAGGCGCCGGATGGCCTCGATGGCACCGGGAATCCATTCCCAGTCCTCCCAACGGTGGAGATATTCCTTTTCCACGTTGAGGGTGCCGTCGCGGTCGAGGAATACGGCGGGGCGGGGCATTATTCGTCCTGAAGCGTCTGGCCGGGAAAGAGCACGTCGGTGAAGCCGAACCTGCGCATGTCTTTCATGCGCATGGGGTAGAGGATGCCGTAGAGGTGGTCCACCTCATGCTGCACGACGCGCGCATGGAACCCTTCCACCGTACGATCGATGGCGTTGCCCTGGGCATCGAACCCCTGGTAGCGCAGACGCTTGTAGCGCGGCACCACGCCGCGCAGGCCGGGCACGGACAGGCAGCCTTCCCACCCCTCTTCCATTTCCTCGTCAAGGGGGGTGAGGGTGGGGTTGATGAGCACGGTATAGGGCACCTCGGGGGCGTCGGGATAGCGGGGGTTGCGCTTCACGCCAAAGATGACCACCTGCAGCGGCACGCCGATCTGGGGCGCGGCCAGTCCTGCGCCGTCGTGGGCCACCATGGTGTCGTGCATGTCCTGGATGAGGGCGGCCAGTTCCGGCGTATCGAACCATTGCACCGGGTCGGAGACACGCAGCAGCCGCGGATCCCCCATGCGCAGAATTTCCCGCACCGCCATGGTCAGCTCCCGTGCAGGGCGACGAGGTGCTCCAGGATGACGCGCACCCGCTGCATGGCATCCTTGAGCACGCTTTCCACATCGGTGAGGCGGATGCCGCGGGCGCTGGCGCCCCGCCCCGCCGCATGGTTGGCCACCACCCCCAGATGGGCATAGCACAGCCCCAGCTCCCGGGCCAGAATCGCCTCGGGCATGCCGGTCATGCCCACCATGGTGGCGCCATCCCGCTCCAGCCGGTCAATCTCCGCCTTGGTTTCCAGCCGCGGGCCCTGCGTGCAGGCGTACACGCCGCCGGCGACATAGTCCTCCCCCGCCGCCTCCGCCGCGCGCATGCACAGTTGCCGCATGGCTTCGCAATAGGGCTCGGTGAAATCCAGGTGGACCACCGGCGTCTCGTTGCCTTCCCGGTAGGTGTTCTTGCGCCCCCAGGTGTAATCGATGATCTGGTCCGGAATGACGATGCGCCCGGGTGTGAGGTCGGGATGGATGCCGCCCACGGAGGCGACGGACACCACGTCTTTCACGCCGCGGGAAAAAAGCGCCCACATGTTGGCGCGGTAGTTCACCTCATGGGGCGCGATGGTGTGACCGTAACCATGGCGGGCAAGGAAGACCACCTCCTCGTTCTTGATGCGGCCGAAAAGCAACGCACCCGACGGCTCTCCGTAGGGCGTGCGGATCACCTGGCGGTGGGTGATCTCCAGATTGGCAAGCTGCGTGAGGCCCGTGCCTCCGATGATGGCGAGCATGATGGTTTCGGCTCCGGATGAAGGGCGTCATTTTACGCCTTTCCGCCACCCCCACGGGACATCAGCGGGGCTGCCAACCCCGCGGCGCAACATTGACGAGCCGGCAGTCAGCTGATCCCTGATCACTGATCCCTGCTCCCTTCCTTCATGGCGTAGATCTCCGGCAGGTTACGCCAGGCACCGTGGGCATCCATGCCGCAGCCAAAGACGAAGCGGTTGGGCAGGCGCAGGCCGACGAAATCCGCATGCAGGGGTTTGTCGCGGCCGGTTTCCTTTTCCGTGAGCACGGCGCAATAGACCTCGGCGGCGCCCATTTCCATTAGCTTGTCGCGGATGGCGGCGAGGGTGCGGCCCTCATCCAGGATGTCATCCAGCACCAGCACCACACGGCCCTTGACGCTTTCCCCGGGCAGGACCTTCCACACCAGTTCGCTGCCCTGGGTGGCCTTGCCGTAACGGCTCGCGTGCACATAGTCGAAATCAAGGGGAAAGGGCAGCAGAGGCAGAAGCTGGCCGCTGAACACCACTGCGCCGCCCATCACCGACAGCACCAGGGGATAGCGCCCGCCGAGTTTCTCCGTGATCTCCCGCGCCACCCGCTCGATGGCCGCGCTGACTTCCTCACGGCTGTAGAGGCGCTCTGCGTTTTGCAAAAGCGCCCATGCCTTCTCTGCGCCCAGCATGTTTTGTCCCTTTTCGTTCTTTCCGGCCGCCCGGCTGGCGCAGGAAGATGACTGCCCCTCGTCCGCCCACGCCGGTCGCCTGCTCAATAGGTGAAAGTCACCGTATCGTCTTCCATCGCGCGCTGGATGAGATAGGCACCGCCGACGGTTTCCTCGATTTCGGGAATGAGGTCCTCCCCCCATAACTCCAGCGTGGGGGTGCAGACCTTGAAGCGCACGCCGGCTTCGTGGGCATCCCGCATGAAGTCGTAGACCGTCTTGCCGGTGCCCTTCTTGATTTCGATGCGCTCGGCCACGCCCCGCTTTGCGAGCTCGCCGGCGCCGGCGGTAAGGATGATCTCCACGTCGTATTCCATGGCCGCCGCCACGGTCGCCTGAAAGAACGGCGCCCCCAGTTCCGCTGGGTTGCGCGGGTCGGTGTTGACCATCACGATCAGCAGCTTGTCAGCCATGATGTCCTCCCGGGAGGTTGATCAGGATCTGGTGACGAGTGTGTCCTGCACGTGAAGCAGGTGGTCCCGGAAGGCTTCGCCCACTTCCGGGTGTTTCAAAGCATAGTCGATGGTGGCGCGAAGGTAGCCCAGCTTGCTGCCGCAGTCGTAGCGGGTGCCGGTGAATTCATAGGCCAGGATGGGCTCCTCGCCAAGGAGGGCGGCGATGGCATCGGTGAGCTGAATCTCTCCCCCTGCGCCGGGCTGCACCTGCTTGAGCAGATCGAAGATGCGGGGGGTGAGGATGTAGCGGCCCACCACGGCCAGGGTCGAGGGGGCCTCCTCCGGCCGGGGTTTTTCCACGATACCGGTGACGCGGCTCACGCGCTCGCCCACGGGTTCACTGGCGACGATCCCGTAAAAGCGCGTGTGCGCCCGGTCCACTTGCTGCACCCCGAGGATGGTGCACTGGTGCCTTTCGTAGAGGGCCACCATCTGGGCAAGCGCCGGGGGCTCGGCGTCGATGAGATCATCGGCGAGGATGACGGCAAAGGGTTCCTCTCCCACCACCGGCCGCGCACAGAGCACGGCATGGCCCAGTCCCAGGGCCTCCGGCTGGCGGGTGTAGACGCAACTCACATTGGCGGGCAGCATGGCCCGTAGGGTGGCCAGGACGTTTTGCTTGCCGCGGGCGGCAAGTTCGGCTTCGAGCTCGTAGTTCTTGTCGAAATGATCCTCGATCGCCCGTTTGCCGCGACCGGTGACGAACACCATTTCGGTCAGACCAGCGGCGATGGCCTCCTCCACTGCATACTGGATGAGCGGCTTGTCCACGATGGGCAGCATTTCCTTGGGGCTTGCCTTGGTGGCCGGCAGAAAGCGGGTGCCCATGCCCGCCACCGGATACACTGCCTTGCTGAGTCTGTTTTTCATGGGAGATGTCCTTTGCCTCCCGGGATCATTCCGCCTCGCCGAGGAGGCGCTTAAGTCCGTCCTCGTCAAGAAGGGGGATGCCAAGCTCGGTGGCCTTGGCCAGTTTGCTGCCGGGGTCGGCCCCCACCACCACGTAGTCGGTCCTGCTCGACACGCTGTTGGTCACCTTGCCGCCGGCGGCTTCGATTTTTTCCCGCGCCTCCTCCCGCGTCCAGTGGGGCAGCGTGCCGGTGAGCACGAAGGTCTTGCCCGCTACGCCAGGAACCGACTTTTTGCCTTTGGCCCGGCCTTCCTCCCAGCTCACGCCCAGGCGACGCAGCTCATTGATGACCTGCCGGTTGTGGGGCTCGGCGAAAAACTGCACGATGCTTTCGGCGACCACCGGCCCCACTTCCGGCACCTGCATGAGGTCTTCCTGGCTGGCCTGCATGAGGGGCTCCAGCGCCCCGAAGTGGCGGGCGAGGTCCTTGGCCGTGGCCTCGCCCACGTTGCGGATGCCCAGGGCATAGATGAAGCGGTCGAGGGTGGTGTGCCGGCTGCGGTCGATGGCCTTGAGGAGATTCTGCGCCGATTTGACCCCCATGCGCTCGAGGCCGGCAAGGGTGTCGAGGTCGAGGCGGTAGAGGTCGGCAGGGGTCTTCACCAGGCCGCGGTCGACGAGCTGGTCCACGAGTTTCTCGCCCAGCCCCTCGATGTCCATGGCGCGCCGACTGGCGAAATGGAGCAGCGCCTGTTTGCGTTGCGCGGGACAGTAAAGGCCACCGGAGCACCGCGCCACCGCCTCGCCCTCCAGGCGCACCACCCGCGAGCCGCAGACGGGGCAATGGGTGGGCATGCGGAAGGGCCGCGCATCCTTGGGCCGGCGCTCTTTGACGACGCTCACCACCTCGGGAATCACATCCCCTGCCCGGCGCACGATCACGTAGTCGCCGATGTGGATGTCCTTGCGACGGATTTCGTCCTCGTTGTGCAGGGTGGCATTGGTGACGGTCACGCCCCCCACCTGCACGGGCTTGAGGCGCGCCACGGGCGTGAGCGCGCCGGTGCGCCCCACCTGCACATCGATGTCGAGGATCTGGGTGATCTCCTCCTCCGGCGGGAACTTGTGGGCGATAGCCCAGCGCGGTGCGCGGGCGACGAAGCCCAGCTCCTCCTGCGCCGCAAGCTCGTTGACCTTGTACACCACGCCATCGATGTCGAAGGGAAGCGTCGGCCGCCGGCTGCCCATCTCCCGGTAATAGGCAAGAAGACCGTCGAGCCCCCGCACCACCCGGCGGTCTTTGGTAACGGGAAAATGGAGACTGGAAAGCCAGTCCAGCACCTCGCTTTGGGTGCGCGGCAGGCGCACCCCTTCCACGGCGCCTAAGGCGTAGGCGAAGAAGGTGAGCCTGCGCGAGGCGGTGATTTTCGGATCGAGCTGGCGCAGGGAGCCGGCCGCGGCGTTGCGTGGATTGGCAAACTCCTTTTCGCCTTTCTCCCGCTGTTCCCGGTTGAGCTGTTCGAAATCCCGCCGCAGCATGAGCACCTCCCCCCGCACCTCCAAAAGCCGCGGCGGGTGCGTGGCGTAAAGGCGCAGAGGAATGGCGGCGATGGTGCGCACGTTGGCCGTCACGTCCTCACCGGTGGTGCCATCGCCGCGGGTGGCGCCGCTTGCCAGCACACCGTTTTCATAGACGAGGCTGATGGCAAGCCCATCGAACTTGGGTTCGCAGTTGTATTCCACCCGTTCCAGGCCCAGGCCTTCCCGCACGCGGCGATCGAAATTGGCCACGTCCTCCTCGGTGAAGGCGTTGTTGAGGGAAAGCATGGGCACCCGGTGACGGATTTCGCGGAATTCCGCGGCGGGCGCGCCCCCCACCCGCTGGGTGGGGGAATCGGGGGTGACCAGTTCGGGATAACGCGCCTCCAGCGCTTGCAGCTCGCGAAAGAGGCGGTCGTATTCGGCGTCGGGGATTTCCGGCGCGTTGAGGACGTAATAGAGATAATCGTGGTGCGCAATTTCCTGCCGCAGTTTGCGCACCCGTTCGGCAACCTCGCGCGGCGCGGCCATGGGCACTCAGGAGAAAAGCCGCAGCGCCCGCGGGCTGCCTGCCGGAATGCCCCGCGCCTCCATTTTGGCGTAGAGGGCGGCAAGCTGTTGGCGGATCTTCGCCACGCCCTCGTCGGTGAGGGGCCGCAGGTTGTCATCCACCAGACTGCCCTTCAAGGCATCGGCGAGATGCCGGGCGAACTGCATCATCTGATCGAAGACGCGCAGCCCACCCGCCACGCGGGGCACATCGAAAAGCAGGGTCACACCATGGGTGGAAAACTGGCGCATGTTCTCCGCCTCGAAGGCGGCGGGTTCCTGGTTGGCAAGCGCATAGAGGACGTGGCCGGCTTCGTCCCGGTACTGGAAGGTGCCATCGGCAGCAAGGCGCAGACCCGCGGCCTCCGCCAGCGCGCGCAGCTTCGTGCCGGGGAAACTCGCTTCCCCCATCGCCACCACGTTCACCCCCACCAGCACGTCCACATCGGCGCAGAATTCATCCAGCGCCTGCGCCGCCCTCAGGGTGGGCGCTTTCTCCGGTAACTGGGCCACGGCCAGAAGCCGCGCGGCGGCCTCCTGCGCCTGATTCAGAAACCGCTCCAGTGTCTCCGGACGCACTGCCCCGGCGCGGTCGGCAAGCTGAAGCGCACCCACCGCGGCGGCGATGGTCGCCCCTTCCTCCACCCCGGGCAGCGCAGCCCACTGCCCCTCCCGCGTCTGCACGAACCAGGCGCAGGGCTTGTCCCAGGGCATGTCGGTGGCGAGGGCGGCGCGCACGCTGGCCGCCGGCTGGGGCTCGGCCAGGGTCAGACGCACCACGCAGGAAATCTCCCGGTCCACCTCGGACGGCCATTCGCCGCCGCCTGCCGCGGGTTTCTTCTCAGCGGGGGGCGGCGCCTCCAGCGGCGGCGCATCCGCCTCGCCGGCGGAGAGGGTGGGTTCGATGCGTTCGTCCGCCGGCGCATCACCCAGCAGCACGTCGGTGCGCTGGGCCTGGAAACGCTGCTGGGCGAGCTTGCGGAAACGGCGCTCCTGCCAGGCGTTGTAGGCGATGACGCCGAGGATCACGACGACACCGACGCCAAGCAGACTCAATTGCAGATCGTTCATTGGGGCTTCCCGTCAGGCAACGGCCTTTTCCTGCATCTTCATCGCATCCTCCACGTCCACCGCCACCACACGGGATACGCCGGGCTCGGGCATGGTGACGCCGATCAATTGCTGCGCCATTTCCATGGTGATCTTGTTGTGGGTGACGAAGAGGAACTGGGTGTGTTCCGACATGCGCCGCACCAGCTCGCAGAACCGCCAGGTGTTGGCATCGTCCAGCGGCGCATCCACCTCGTCGAGGAGGCAGAAGGGCGCGGGATTGAGGCGGAACAGGGAGAACACCAGCGCCAGCGCGGTGAGCGCCTTCTCCCCGCCGGAGAGCACATGCAGGCTGTTGTTGCGCTTGCCCGGCGGCTGCGCCACGATCTGCACGCCGGCATCCAGCAGGTTGTCGCCGGTGAGGATGAGTTCCGCATGCCCGCCGCCGAAGATGGAGGGGAAGAGTTCCCGGAAATAGCCATTGACGGTGTCATAGGTCTGCTGCAGCCGTTCCCGGGTCTCGCGGTCGATGCGGGCGATGGCGCTTTCCAGTGTCTCCACCGCCTGGCTGAGATCGGCGGCCTGGGTATCCAGGTAGGCCTTGCGTTCGCTGGCCGATGCCAGCTCCTGCAGCGCGGCGAGGTTCACCGGCCCCAGGGCCTCGATGTCCTGCTTGAGCCGCGCAATCTCCCGCGCCAGATGATCGGCCCTGGCTCCTTTTTCCACCTGGGCGGCAAGCCGGTCGAGGTCGGCGCCCGCTTCGGCAAGCTGCTGGGCGGCCTGTTCGTCGTTAAGCCGCGCTTCCTGTTCCTTCAGGCGCGCCTGCTCGAGGCGGTCGCGCAGGGGGTTGAGTTTCTGCTCCAGGGCCAGGCGCTCCGCCTCCACCTGTCGCAGGGCTTCGCTCGCCTGGTTGAGGGCATCCCGGGCCGCGGCCTGCCGTGCTTCCGCCCCGCGACGGGCATCCAGCGCCGCATCGAGGGCGGCGCGCAGCGGGGCTTCGTCGAGGCTTGCCAGCTCATGGGCAAGCCGCGCCCGCTCCGCGGTCAGCCGTTCGGCATTTTCCCGGGACAGGCGCTGCAGGTTTTCCAGCTCCCGCAGCTTGGCGGCACAACTTCGCTCGTTGAAAACCGCCTCCTGGGCGAGCCGCTCGGCCTCGGCGAGGCGGTGGGTCTGGCGGTTGAGTTCCGCCTCCGCCTCGTCGCGCGCATGCTTGGCATCGGCCAGATGTTCCAGCAGGGTTTCGATTCGGAGGCGCAGCTCCCGCAGGGCTTCGGCACTGTTTTTTTTCTGTTCCTCCTCGCGAACCAACGCGGCCGTCACTTCCGCCAGTTCCTGCTCGATCGCCTTGGAACGCTGTTCGGCCTGGGCTTCCATCTGGGCGAGCTTCTGCACCTCCAGTTGCAGTTGGTGCAGCTCCTGCTGCTGGCGGCTGATGTCGGCCTGGTGTGCCGCCATCTCCCCCTTGTGGGCGGTTAGCGTGGCCTCCGCCTGCTCCACCGCCCGCTCCGCCTCCCCTTGGCGTGCGCGTTGGCTTTCGATCTCCCGGGTGAGGAGCTCGATTTCCCGCTGCCGCAGCAGCACCCCGTGCAGGGCCGACTGCTCGCCGTGGAAGCTCAGGCCATGGCGGCCAATGACGTGGCCCGCCTGGCAGACGATGACCTCACCCGGCGCAAGCCGCCCCCGCAACCGGAGCGCCTCGCCACAATCGGCCACGGCGTAGACCCCCGCCAGCCACTCGGCGAGGACCCCACCGCCTTCGCCCTTCCAGCGCACATAGGCAGCAAGGGGCGTGAGATCAGAGCGGGGCGCCGGGATCTCCGCTTCCTCGACAGCTTCGGCGAGCACCACCGCCGCCGGCGGCAGGTCGGCAAACCAGTCTGCGGCGCGGTCGATGTCGTCCACCACCACCGCCCGCACCCGCTCCCGCAGCACGCCCTCCAGGGCCACGTCCCAGCCGTTATCGATGTGGAGCTTCTGCCAGAGCCGGGCGAGACTGGCCAACCCATGGCGGGCGAGCCAGGCGGCCAGCCGCTCGTCCTGGTCGGCGGCCGCCTGCATCTGCTCCAAGGCCTGGCGCCGCGCTTCCAGGGAGGCGAGCTCGCGCACGCTCTCCTGCAGGCGCCGCTGCGCCTCGCGCAGGGCGCGCTCCAGCTCCGGCTGGCGCTGGTGCAGACCGGCATAGACCCCACGCAACGCCTCCAGGGTACCGGTGAGCTCCCCCACCCGCGCGCGGAGCGCTTGCAACCGCTCCCGGTCGGGACGCACAAGCCGCGCCGCCTCCTCCTTGAGGCGCTGGCTGCGGGCGGCAAGTTGTGCCAGGGATTTTTCCGCGTGGGCGTAATGCGCCTCCTCCACCCGCCGGCTTTGCTCCGCTTCCGTCAGGCTGCGTTGCAGCTCCTGATGCCGCCGCTGCGCCGCCTCGAAGGCCTGCCGCGCCGCCGGCAGGCGTTCCCGCTCCCGCGCCACGGCCTCCTGAGCCCGCGCCACCTCGGCGCTCGCCGCGGCCAGCTTCTCCCGCCAGTCGGCGAGTTCCCCGGCAAGTCGCGCCTCGCCCTCCCCCGCCTGGGCAAGCTGGGCTTCCAACTGCTGCTGCCGTTCCTGCATGCGCGTCCGGCTTTCGCGCTGGTGCTGCAATTCCTGCTCCAGCCGCGCCACCTCCGCATTGGCGGCGTAAACCTCCGCCTGCACCTGGTGCAGCCTATCACCGGCCTCGTAGTGGGCGGCGCGGGCCTGGGCAAGGCGCGCCTCGGCCTCGCGCAGACGGGCGGTTTCCGCCTCCAGGTCATTCAAGAGGCGCGTCACCTCCCGCTGCATGCGCTCCCACTGGGCGTGGGCTTCCTGTTTGCGCAGGAACCAGAGCATCTGCTGCGCCTCGGTGAGCGCATCGTTGAGGGCGGAATAGCGCCGGGCGACCTCGGCCTGGGCGGTGAGTTTTTCCAACTGGCCGGCGAGCTCCTGGCGGATGTCGTCCACCCGCAACAGGTTTTCCCGGGTGTCTTTGAGCCGCAGCTCCGTCTCTCGCCGGCGTTCCTTGTAGATGGAAACGCCAGCCGCCTCCTCGAGGAAAATACGCAGCTCCTCGGGCTTGGCCTCCACCACGCGGGAGATCATGCCCTGCTCGATGATGGCGTAGGCCCGCGCGCCCAGCCCCGTGCCCAGGAACATGTCGATCACGTCGCGGCGGCGGACGTGCATGTTGTTGATGTAGTAGTTGGATTCGCCGTTACGCTCCAGCACCCGCTTGACGGAAATCTCGGCATAGGCCGACCACTGACCATGGGCACGGCCCAGACTGTTGTCGAAGACGAGCTCGACGCTGGCGCGGGAGACCGGTTTGCGGCCGCCGGAACCATTGAACAGCACATCCTGCATGGATTCGCCCCGCAGGTGTTTTGCCGAGGATTCCCCCAGCACCCAGCGCACCGCATCGATGACGTTGGACTTGCCGCAGCCGTTGGGACCGACGATGCCGACCAGTTGGCCAGGGACGTGAATGGTGGTGGGATCGACGAAGGACTTGAATCCAGCCAGCTTGATGTGGGTCAGACGCACGGATGTTTCTTCTCGATTGGGGGCGGAGGCTTGTGCGCTCCGTCCTTTATGGCGAAGCGTCCGCCTGCCTGCGGCGTCGCCGCGGAATGACGTATAATCTCAGATTTGTCATGAGGTCGGCCTGTGCCTTTGGCGATTTGGCGAGTCAAATAACCTCTGCCTCGCTAGGAATCCCGCCTGCGCGCGCCCTGGCGGCCGTCTTTCGGCATCTTCGCAGCCGTGCTCCTCGCCCATAGGCACGGGCTTTTGGCTCGTCGCCCGTGCGCGAATCTGCTCGAAACCCGGCTCGCCATCCTCGCGCGCCCTAATGACAAATCTGGGATAATTCTACCCCAATTCCCCCGAGATTCGAGCGATGCCCAGCCAACCCTCCAAATCCCTGGAAACCTTCGACAATCCCAAGCCCGAGCGGGACTACCACATCCACATGGAAATCCCGGAATTCACCTGTCTTTGTCCGAAGACGGGCCAGCCGGATTTCGCCACCCTCATCCTTGACTACATCCCCGACCGCAGGTGTGTCGAGCTCAAGAGTCTCAAGCTTTATATCTGGTCCTTCCGCAACGAGGGGCATTTTCACGAGGCGGTGACCAACCGTATCCTGGATGATCTGGTGGCGGCCACCCAGCCGCGTTTCATGCGTCTGACCGCCAAGTTTTATGTGCGCGGCGGGATTTTCACCAATGTGGTGGCCGAATACCGCATGCCGGGCTGGCAGCCCGCCCCCCGGGTGGACTTGCTGGATTTTGCGCCCCAGTCCAACATCCGCGGCTGAGATCCCCGGCTTTTGCGCCCCAGACTGCCGCCTTTTTCCCGTTCGCGCTAGTATACTGACCAAATTCAATAAAAAACGACATCCGCCTCCATGAGCAACGACCTCTCCCTGGGCCTGGATTTCGGCACCAGCGGCGCCCGGGCATGCGTCATCGACCAAAACGGACGCGTGGTGGCGCGAGCCCATGCCCTCTATGACATCCACGACTGGATGAGCTGGCTGAAAGCGCTGGCCTGGCTGGTGGCGGATCTGCCCAAGAACGTGCGCCATCGGCTGGGGGCCATTGCCGTGGCCGGCACCTCGGGCACGGTGTTGCTGACGGACGCCACCAACCGGCCCCTCACCCCGCCGCTGCTCTACGACGATGCACGCGCCCGGGCGGAAGCGGAACGCATCCGCGCCGTCGCGCCCCCTGGCCATATCGCCGCCATGCCCACCTCGGCCCTGGCCAAGGTGCTGTGGTTGCGGGCCCAGCCGGGCACCAGCCGCGCCCGCTACTGCACCGACCAGGCAAGCTGGATCGCCGCCATGCTCACCGGCCGGCCGGGGCTGTCCGACTACCACAACGCCCTCAAGCTGGGTTTCGACGTGGAAAACCTGAGCTGGCCGGAATGGGTGCGCAGCCTGCACATCGCCTCCCTGCTGCCCCGCGTGGTGGAGCCGGGTGTGAGTCTCGGCATGGTGCCCCTGGAAGTGGCGGTGAAGCTGGACATCCCGGACGACTGCCTGGTGCGCGCGGGCACCACGGACAGCATCGCCGCCTTCATGGCAGCGGGTGCCGCGGAAATCGGCGATGGCGTCACCTCCCTGGGCTCGACCCTCGCCATCAAGCTTTTGTCCGCCCGTCCGGTGCAGGATGCAGGAAGCGGCGTGTACAGTCACCGTTACGGCAGCCGCTGGCTGGCAGGCGGCGCCTCCAACAGCGGCGGTGCGGTGTTGCGCCAGTTCTTCGATGACCGGCAGCTTGCCGAACTGTCGCGGCGAATCGACCCGGCCACGACAAGCGGGCTCGACTACTATCCCCTGCCGGCCCCGGGGGAGCGGTTCCCCATCAACGACCCCACCCTCGCACCCCGCTTAAGCCCGCGGCCGGAGGACGACGTGCGCTTCCTCCACGGCCTGCTGGAAGGTATCGCCCGCATCGAGGCGCAGGGATACCGTCGCCTCGTGGAACTGGGCGCAAGCGTGCCAAAGCGCGTCTTCACCACCGGCGGCGGGGCAAAGAACCCCGTGTGGACGGCCATCCGCGCGCGCCTGTTGGGCGTGCCGGTGGTGCCCGCGCGCCACACCGAGGCGGCCTACGGGGCGGCACGCCTGGCGCAGCAGGGTACCCGGCTGTTGAGCTGACGCCCGCCATGGAAGCTTCCGGGGTCACGCTGGAACTTGCGCTGCCCTTGCGCTGGACGCCCCGGGAAAGCTTCCCGCCGCAGGAAGTGGCGGAATGGATGCGGGGCAACGTGGCGCTGCTCAAGGCCCTGGCCGCCTTCGAATGCCCCACCCGCGAGACGGAACCGGAAGCGGGGATGGACCCTGTCCTGGCGCGCCTGGAAGCCAAGATCGACCTCGCCCTCACCCTGCTGGGGGAACTGGCCCGCCGGCACCAGCCCCTGCCCGAGCCCGTCGCCGTCACCCTCACCAGCGCCACCGTGAGCTGGACGGGCAAGGCGCCCGCCCCGCAGACTACCGGCGTGCTCACCCTTTATCTTTCGCCCCCGCTTCCCTGGCCGCTGCAACTGCCGGTGGAGATTCTTCCCGCAGGCGAGGATCGCGTGCACGCGCGGCTCCTTTACCTGGACGAGGAAACCCAGACCTGGCTCGACCGCACCCTCTTCCGCCATCATCGGCGACGGCTTGCCGCCCGCAGCCGCTGAACTCCTGCGACACCATGTCGCATTCCCGCCGGTTTTTGCGCCCGCCCCAAATGCCCATGGCCTCCACGGCTTGACCATCCTCGCCGGGTATCCGTCCAGCCACAGCCAAGGCATCGAAACTCTACGCCGGCATCAGCCTCGTTTTCTGATTTCGATGAATTCCAGGGCGTTGCCGTCCGGGTCGCGCAGGAAAAGCGCTGCGCGGCCGGAACGGCTGCGGGTGTAGGGCACGCCGGCCGCCGCAAGCGCCGCTTCCAGGGCCGCCATGTCCTCCACGGCGAAGGCCACATGCCGGTCGTGGCCACCATGGGCGGGGCGGCCCTCGCGGGGATCGGGACTTTCCAGGGCGAGGAGATGGATCTGCTGTTCGCCCACGTCATACCACACCCCTTCATAGCCGAGATCAGGCCGCTCAGGATTGGGCACAAACCCCAGCACGCCCTCGTAGAAGGCCCGCGCGCGAGCGAGATCCTGGACAAGAAAGGACGCATGCAGAATGGCATAAGGTTTCATCGGCTGTGCTCCATGCGGCCGGAAAGCAGGCTTGCCGCCACGATCATGGCCCCGCCCAGCCACTCCCTCCAGGTCAACACTTCATCCACGAGCCACCATGCCGCCACGGCCGCCACCACCAGCTCGAAGAGCAGAATGACGATGGCACGGTTGGCCGGGGTATGGGTGAGCCCATACTGCATGGCCACGGTGACAGCAGCCAGCACAATCCCCAGCACCCCCACCCATCCCCATTGCACCTGCAGGGCGGCGAGCGCGCTGCCGAAATCAGGTGGTTCCACCATCAACACCGCCATCGCCACCACCAGCACACCGAGCCAGACGCTCAAGGATTTGGCCTTTATGCTCAACACCTGCGCCCTGCGGCTCAGCACGTTGGAGCAGGCGAAGGCCAACCCCGCCGACAGCCCCAGCCACTCCGCACCATTCTTCGGCCAGGGAATGCCCAGGGCCGCATGCCACAACATGATCATGGCCCCGGCCAGGGACAGTGCGATCACCCCGTAACCGGCGGCGGAAAGGCGCTCGTCGAGGAGCAGACGGGAAAGAAGCACGGTCCACAAAGGGGCGAGATAGAAGAGGAGCAGCACCCGCACCACCTCGCCGTGGATCACGCCCAACACATAGGCGAGATTGGCCCAGCCGGCGGCGAGCCCGATGCCGGCAAGGAGGAGCGTGCCCCGCCGGAATTCAGTCATCGCCCGCCAGGTGAAAGGCAGCCCGAGGAGGGTTGCACAGAGGAAGACGATCAGGATGGCCAGGGGGCCGGCGAGTCCGGCGGTTTCCAGAAGACGCAGGGGATACCAGACAAGGCCCCAGGCCGTGGCGCCGGCGATGAGACCCGCCACCGGGGACAGACGTCGGTTTGGGATCACTTCAGGCTCCGGCTTATAATTCGTTTTTTCTTCTTCGCCATCGTGAACCCCGATCTCGCCAAGCTCAAACCTTATCCCTTCCAGCGCCTGCGCCAGTTATTGCACGGGGTGACGGCGTCGCCGGATTTTACCCCGATCAATCTGTCCATCGGCGAACCCAAGCATCCCACACCGGCCTTCATCCGCCAGGCCATTGTGGACCATCTCGATGGGCTGGCCGGCTACCCCTCCACCCATGGCATGGATGCCCTGCGCGGTGCCATCGCCCGCTGGCTGGAAAAGCGCTATCGCCTGCCCCACGTCAATCCGGAAAACCAGGTGCTGCCGGTGTTGGGCAGCCGCGAGGCGCTGTTCGCCTTTGCCCAGGTGATCGTGGACCGCCAGACCAGGCCGGTGGTCATCTCCCCCAATCCCTTCTACCAGATTTACGAGGGGGCGGCGCTTTTGGCCGGGGCACAGCCCTACTATCTCGCCACCACGCCGGAGAACGGCTTCCGCATGGACTTTTCGCAGGTGCCGGAGCACGTGCTGGAGCGCACCCAGCTCGTCTATGTCTGCTCGCCGGGTAACCCCACCGGCCGGGTGCTGACCCTCGATGAGTGGCAGACTCTGTTCACCCTCTCCGACCGCTACGGTTTCGTCATTGCCGCCGACGAGTGCTATTCGGAAATCTATTTCGACGAAGCCCGGCCGCCCCTCGGTGCCCTGGAGGCCGCGCATCGCCTGGGCCGCGACGATTTCATCAATCTGGTGGTGTTCAGCAGTCTGTCCAAGCGCTCCAACGTGCCGGGCATGCGTTCCGGCTTTGTCGCCGGCGATCGGGAAATCCTGGAGAAATTCCTGCTCTACCGCACCTATCACGGCTGCGCCATGAGCCCCACCGTCCAGCACGCCAGCACCCTCGCCTGGCAGGATGAGGCCCACGTGGCGGAAAACCGGCGGCTCTACCGCGCCAAGTTCGCCGCTTTCCGCAACACGATCGGCGATGCCCTTCCCCTCACCGTGCCGGAAGCGGCGTTTTACTACTGGGTGCCGACCCCCATCGATGACACCGAATTCACCCGCGCGCTGTACCGCGAATATAATGTCACGGTGCTGCCGGGCAGTTTCCTCGCGCGCCTCCAGAACGGTGTCAACCCCGGCGCGAATTTCGTCCGCATCGCGCTGGTCGCCCCGGAGGCGGAGTGTCTGGAGGCGGCCCGGCGGATCAGGGAATTCGTGAAAAACCTCTGAAGCAAGACGGCCCCTCTCCTTCACGCAACCCGACACCAGCATAAGGAAACACCACCATGCAGGAACTGCAAGCCATCATCGAAGAAGCTTACGAGCGCCGCGCCGACATCACGCCGCGCACCGTGGACGCCAAGACCAAGGAAGCGGTGGACACGGTGATCGATCACCTCGACCGTGGCACCCTGCGCGTGGCGGAGAAAATCGATGGCGACTGGGTCACCCACCAGTGGATCAAGAAAGCTGTCCTGCTTTCCTTCCGCATGCAGGACAACTTCTTCATCAAGGGTGGCTTCACCAATTATTTCGACAAGGTGCCCTCCAAGTTCGCCGACTACAACTCCCGCGATTTCCGCGAGGGCGGCTTCCGCGTCGTGCCCCCCGCCACTGCGCGCCGGGGCGCCTACATCGCGAAAAACGTGGTGCTCATGCCCTCCTATGTCAACATCGGCGCCTATGTGGATGAAGGCACCATGGTGGACACCTGGGCCACCGTGGGCTCCTGCGCCCAGATCGGCAAGAATGTGCATCTATCCGGCGGTGTGGGCATTGGCGGCGTGCTGGAGCCCCTCCAGGCCAATCCCACCATCATCGGCGACAACTGCTTCATCGGCGCCCGTTCGGAGATCGTCGAAGGCGTGGTGGTGGAGGACAACTGCGTCATCTCCATGGGCGTGTACATCGGCCAGAGCACCAAGATTTACGATCGCGAGACCGGCGAAATCCACTACGGACGTGTGCCCGCCGGCTCCGTGGTGGTGTCCGGCAGCCTGCCCTCCAAGGATGGCAAATACAGCCTCTACTGCGCGGTGATCGTGAAAAAGGTGGATGAAAAGACGCGGTCCAAGGTGGGCATCAACGAACTTTTACGCGGCGTGTGAGAGCCTGCGAGAAGGGTGCGCGATGAAAGTCTATGGCATTCCCAACTGCGACACGGTGAAAAAAGCCCGCGCCTGGCTCGACGCCCATGGCATCGCCTACGAGTTCCACGACTGGAAAAAGAACGGCGTGGACCCGCAACTCCTCGCCCGCTGGATGGATGCCGTGGGATGGGAACAGGTGGTAAACCGCAACGGGGTGACCTGGCGCAAGCTTTCGGAGGCGGAAAAGGCGCGCGTCAGGGACAAGGATTCCGCCATCGCTTTTCTCCTGGAAAAGCCCAGTGCCATCCGCCGCCCCGCCTTCGAATACGAGGACAAGCTGGTGCTGGGCTTCGACCCCGACACCTACGCCCAGGTCTTTGGCAAATGAGCGGTGACACTCGGGCGCTGGCGGAGGCGCTCATTGCCAGAGCCTCGGTGACGCCGAACGATGCCGGCTGTCAGGACCTCCTCGCGGCGCGGCTTGCGCCCTTGGGTTTCCATATCGAGCGACTGCCTTTCGGTGAGGTGGCCAACCTCTGGGCGCGCCGGGGCACCGGACGCCCGGTGGTCTGCTTCGCCGGTCATACCGATGTCGTGCCACCGGGGCCGCGGGAGGAGTGGCTGTCCGATCCCTTCCTGCCCACGGTGCGCGATGGCCGGCTCTACGGCCGCGGCGCCGCTGACATGAAGACCTCGCTTGCCGCCTTCGTCACCGCCATCGAGGGATTCGTCAGCGCCCATCCCCATCATCGCGGTTCCATCGCGCTCCTCATCACCTCCGACGAGGAAGGGCCGGCGGTGGATGGCACCGTGCGGGTGGTGGACACCCTCGCCGCCAGGGGCGAGACGCTGGATTACTGTGTGGTGGGGGAACCCACCGCCGTCGAGCGTCTCGGAGATACCATCAAAAACGGCCGCCGCGGCTCCCTTTCCGGGCGGCTTTTGGTGCATGGCATCCAGGGTCACGTCGCCTATCCGCACCTGGCGAAGAATCCCATCCATCTCGTCGCGCCCGCCCTCGCTGAGCTCGCGGCCACCGAATGGGATCGCGGCAATGAATACTTCCCGCCCACCACTTTCCAGATTTCCAACATCCACGGCGGCACCGGCGCCACCAACGTCATCCCGGGCAGTGTGGAGATCCTCTTCAATTTCCGCTTCTCCCCGGCGAGCACAGTGGATGAACTCAAACAGCGGGTCAAGGCGCTCCTCGACCGTCACCGCCTCGACTACATCCTCGAGTGGGAATGTTCCGGCCAGCCCTTTCTCACCCCGCGGGGGGAACTGGTGGCGGCGGTGGAGTCGGCCATCCGGGAGGTCACCGGTCTCACCCCCGCCCTTTCCACCAGCGGCGGCACCTCGGATGGGCGGTTCATCGCCCGCATTTGCCCGCAGGTGGTGGAGGTGGGCCCGCCCAATGCCAGCATCCACAAGGTGAACGAATCGGTGGCGGTGGCGGACATCGAACCGCTGGCGGCGATCTACCGCGGTATTCTGGAGCGTCTGCTGTGTCGCTGAATGCACTGCTCGCCCGCGCGCGCAAGGAACTTTTCACGGTGCGCGACCTGCTGCGCTTCGCGGTGAGCCGCTTCAACGAAGCCGGCCTCTTTTTCGGCCACGGCACCACCAATGCCCACGACGAGGCGGCTTATCTCATCCTGCACACCCTGCACCTGCCCCTCGACCGACTGGAGCCCTATCTGGACGCCCGCCTGCTGCCGGAGGAGGTGGAAGCGGTGCTGCGCATCATCGAGCAGCGGGTGACCACGCGCAAACCCGCGGCCTATCTCACCCACGAGGCCTGGCTGGGCCCCTACCGTTTCTATGTGGACGAACGGGTGATCGTCCCCCGCTCCTTCATCGCCGAGCTGTTGCAGGAGGGACTCGCGCCCTGGGTGGACGATGCGGCGGCCATCGAGACGGCCCTGGACCTGTGCACGGGATCGGGGTGTCTAGCCATTCTGCTGGCGGAGGCTTTTCCCCAGGCGCACGTGGATGCCGTGGATCTCTCCGCCGAAGCCCTGGAGGTTGCCGAACGCAACGTGGCGGACTATCACCTGCAAGCCCGGGTGAGTCTCATCCGCTCCGATCTTTTCAAGGCCCTCAAGGGCCGTCGCTACGACGTGATTGTGAGCAACCCGCCCTATGTGGACGCGCAGGCCATGCAGTCCCTGCCGGCGGAATACCGCCACGAGCCCCGGCTCGCCCTGGCGGGCGGGGAGGATGGCTTGGATGCGGTACGGCGCATCCTCGACGAGGCCGCCGGTTATCTGAATCCGGGTGGCCTGCTCATCGTCGAGGTGGGGCACAATCGCGCCCGCCTGGAAGCGGCATTCCCCCACCTGCCCTTCACCTGGCTGGAAGCGGGCGGCTCCGACGAATTCGTCTTCCTGCTCAGTCGCGAAGACCTTCGGCCACGCTGAGCCTGCGGCTGCCTGCCTTAGAGTTCGCCGTTGGCGGCCGCGCGCATGATGTTTTCCAGCATGTCGCGCACCTCGATGGCCTTGGCCTTGAGCTCCGGCTTCAGATTGGCGGCGTTGATGAGCAGGTTGAGGTCCATCATCACCACCCAGCCCTGCCCTTTTTCGTCCTCCACCAAAGCGATGCGGCAGGGCAGATAGGCGGCGAAATCCAGGCTGTAGTCCAGCATCTGGCGGGCCGTCATGGCATCGCAGAACTGGAAGATGGTGGCATAACGCGAAGGCTTGCCGGTGATCGCCTCCACCTGCCTGGAGAGCGGCAGCTCCGCCACCAGCTTCATGTTGAGGGCATTGGCGCGCAGCTTCATGGACTGCTCCGCATCTTCCAGGGACACGCCCTTCGCCAAGGGCATGCGGATCACCGTCTGCGCCAGGGTGAGCGCGGGCGCGGCGGGGCGGGAAGCCTTGCGCACCGAACCCGCGTGGGCGGCGGGAAGCACGAGGATGGTGGAGAGGAAAAGGAAAACGAAAAGCCTGCGCATAGTCAAAGTCCCCGATGAGGTTACACGATGAAGGAGGCCCGATGCGCCCTTGCGTCGGGCCGGATTCCGCCAGCATAACAGAAAAGACGGCCGCGCCCCTTCAGCCTGCGCGGCGCGCCCGTGGTCGGGCAGACTCACGGCGGGGCGGGTTGAGCCCCACCTCCTGCAACAGGGCCGCCACCTGCGCCCGGTCAAGTTCGAGAAACTGCCCGCGCCGCAAACGGGGCGGCAGCCGCAGGCTGCCGTAACGCACGCGGATGAGGCGCGAGACCATGAGCCCCACCGCCTCGAAAAGGCGCCGCACTTCCCGTTTGCGTCCTTCGCGAATCACCACGTGGTACCAGTGGTTGGCCCCTTCCCCGCCACGATCCTCGATGTGTTCCAGGCGGGCCGGCTGCCCGTCGATCTCCACGCCGGCCAAAAGTCGCTGCACCTGTTCGGCGCCAAGACGCCCCATCACCCGCACGGCGTATTCCCGCTCCACCTGGTAGCGCGGATGCATGAGCCGGTTGGCAAGCTCCCCTGAGGTGGTGAAAAGGAGTAACCCGCTGCTGTTGAGATCGAGGCGGCCCACGGCGATCCATTTGGCGGTGCGTAGCCGCGGCAGGTTGCGGAAGACGGTGGGCCGGCCCTGGGGATCGGCCTTGCTGACGATCTCCCCTTCCGGCTTGTTGTAGAGCAACACCCGCGGCAGCCGCCTCTCCTTAAGACGCAGGCGTACCGGCTTGCCATCGACGAAAACACGGTCCCGGGCGGTGACGGTCTGGCCCAGCGTGGCAATGCGACCGTTGACCTTCACCCTGCCGGCGCGGATCCAATCCTCGATCTCCCGCCGCGAGCCCAGCCCCGCCGCGGCGAGGACCTTCTGCAGACGTTCAGACATCGGCGGCTGCCGTCTCCGCACCGCGGCCGCCCAGATCCTCGATCACCGCCTCGATGGTATCCCCCGCCCGCGCGCCCGCGGCATCCTCCGCGCTTTCGATGCTCTCACGTAGCACCGGCTCACCGTCGGCGGCGGCAGTGGTGGAGGCCACCTCTGCCTCGCCCGCCTGTCCCTCATCTTCCCCGGAAGCCGCCTCCGGCTGCGGCAGAAGCAGGGATTCATCGGCCACGAACTGATCCAGGGCCGGCAGCTCCTGCAGGGAACGCAGGTTGAGGTCGTCCAGGAACTGTTTCGTGGTGGCATAGAGAGCGGGGCGTCCCGGCACCTCCCGGTGCCCAACCTGATCGATCCAGCCGCGCGCCTCCAGGGTCTTCAGGATTTGCGGCGAGACGGAAACGCCGCGGATGGCCTCGATATCGCCGCGGGTGACCGGCTGGCGGTAGGCGATGATGGCCAGCGTCTCCAGCACCGCCCGGGAATACCGCGGGGGTTTCTCCGGATGCAGACGGTCCAGATACACCTGGTATTCCGGCTTGGTCTGAAAGCGCCAGCCGCTTGCCACCTGCACCAGCTCCACCCCGCGGTCCGCCCAGTCGGTGCGCAAGGCGTCGAGCACCTTGCGCAGATTGTCGTGATCGATTTCCGTGTCGAAGAGCCGGGCAAGCTGCTGCAGGGAGAGGGGTTCCTGGCTGGCAAGCAGGGCCACCTCCAGCACCCGCTTGACCTCATCGAGATTCAGGTTCTGGTTCATCGCTGTCGTCGTCGGCGAGTTTGACGTAGATGGGGGCATAGACTTCCGCCTGGGTGATGCGGATTGCACCCTGTTTGGCAAGCTCCAGGATGGCGAGGAAGGTCACCACCAGTTCCGGCACGCCGGCGGCCGGATTGAACAGCTCGCTGAATTCCTTGTACCCCTCCACGGAGAGCACCCGCAACAGCCGGCTCATGTGTTCCCGCACCGAGAGTTCCTCGCGGGTGATGCGATGGTGCACATTGCGTCGGGCGCGGGCAACGATGGCTTCCCAGGCGGCGGCGAGATCGGCCGCACTCACTTGGGGGAGCCTTTCCCCGGCGATTTTTTCCACGTACACCCGCACGAGCTGCAGGTCGCGGCCCACCTGGGGCAGCTCGTCAAGCCGGCGCGCCGCGTACTTCATCTGCTCGTATTCCAGCAGCCGCCGCACCAGCTCCGCCCGCGGGTCCTCCGGCTCCTCCGCCCCCTCCTCCCGCGGCGGCCGGGGCAACAGCATGCGGGACTTGATCTCGGTGAGCATGGCCGCCATCACCAGATATTCCGCGGCGAGCTCCAGTTGGCGGGCGCGGATACGCTCCACGTATTCGATGTACTGGCGGCACAGCTCCGCCATGGGAATGTCCAGGATGTCGAGATTGTGCCGGCGGATGAGATAGAGCAGCAAATCCAGCGGCCCCTCGAAGGCCTCCAGGATCACTTCCAGCGCATCGGGGGGGATGTAGAGGTCCGCCGGCAGTTCCGTCAGCGGCTCGCCATAGACGCGCGCGCGAATACCGGGCGGGTGCACCGCGGCGGGCGCGGCAGAGGCTTCGGTCATCATTTTGGTCATTTTACCGGAGTCGGCACCGGCCCCGCCAAGGCGGGAAGGGCTCAGTCGTAGTCGAGGCCCATGGCGGCGCGCACCTCGCGCAGGGTTTCCTGGGCCAGTTCCCGCGCTTTTTCGCAGCCGTCGGCGACCAGATTGCGCACCAGCGTGGGGTCCTCCTCATAGGGTCGGGCGCGCTCGTGCATGGGCTTTTGTTCCTCGAGCACGGCATCGATCACCGGCTGCTTGCACTCCAGGCAACCGATGCCGGCCGTGGTGCACCCCTCCCGCACCCACTGCCGGGTGGCATCGTCGGAGTAGACCAGGTGGAACTGCCAGACCGGGCATTTTTCCGGTGTACCAGGATCAGTCCGGCGCACGCGGGCCGGGTCGGTGGGCATGGTGCGGATTTTTTTTACCACACTGTCGGGTGCCTCGCGCAGGCCGATGGTATTGTGATAGGACTTGGACATTTTCTGGCCATCGAGCCCTGGCATGCGCGAGGCCTCGGTAAGCAGCGCCTCCGGCTCGGGCAGGATCATCTTGCCGCTGCCCTCCAGGTAGCCGAAGAGCCGCTCGCGGTCGGCCAGGGAAAGATTCTGGGCTTCGCCGATCAGGGCCTTGCCCGCCTCCAGCGCCCCTTCGTCGCCTGCCTGCTGATAGCGGGTGCGCAGCTCCTCGTACAGGCGCGCCTTTTTCGCCCCCAGCTTCTTCACCGCCAACTGGGCCTTCTCCTCGAAGCCCGGCTCCCGCCCATAGAGGTGATTGAAGCGGCGCGCGATCTCCCGCGTGAATTCAATGTGGGGCACCTGATCCTCCCCCACCGGTACCCGGGTGGCGCGGTAGATGAGGATGTCGGCGCTTTGCAAAAGCGGATAGCCCAGGAAACCATAGGTGGAGAGGTCCCGGTCGGCGAGTTTCTCCTGCTGGTCCTTGTAGGTGGGCACCCGTTCCAGCCAACCCAGGGGCGTCATCATGGACAACAGCAGATGCAGCTCCGCATGCTCCGGCACCCGGGACTGGATGAAGAGCGTCGCACTGGCCGGGTTGACCCCGGCGGCCAGCCAGTCGATGACCATGTTCCAGACGTTTTCCGCAATCGTATGGGGGCTGTCGTAGTGGGTGGTCAGCGCATGCCAGTCCGCGACGAAGAACAGGCACTCGTATTCATGCTGCAGACGAATCCAGTTCTTCAGCACCCCGTGATAGTGGCCGAGGTGCAGACTGCCCGTCGGGCGCATGCCAGAAAGTACACGTTCAGCAAACATGGAGGCATCCTAAACGGCGAACAGAGTGAGCAGAAGCCGGGTGGTGAGGACCACCAGGGGCCATAACACGGCACCCAGCACGCCCGTCACCAACAGCACGACCAGAATCATGAGGCCATAGGGCTCGATGCGGGCGAAGCGGTAGGCATAGGGGTTTGGCAAAAGGCTTACGGCAATGCGGCCACCATCGAGCGGCGGCAGGGGAAAGAGATTGAGCACCATGAGGATGACGTTGATGAGGATGCCCTTCTCGGCCATGGCATAGAACCATTCGCCCACGCCACCGGCGGGGAAATTGCCGCTCACATTCGCCACCATGATCCACAGGATGGCCATCACCAGATTGGCCCCCGGCCCTGCCGCCGCCACCCACAGCATGTCCCGCTTGGGATGGCGCAGGCGGCTGAAATTGACCGGCACCGGTTTTGCCCAACCGAACAAAAAGCCCTGCCCCGCCAGCGCGGTGGTGAAATAGATCACCAGGGGCACCAGGATGGTGCCCACCGGGTCGATGTGGCGCAGCGGATTGAGGCTGATGCGGCCCGCCGCCCATGCCGTCGGATCGCCGAAATGCCGCGCCACGTAACCATGTGCCGCTTCGTGCAGCGTGATGGCGAACAGCACTGGCAGCGCCAGCACCGAAACCTCCCGCAGGATCGAGTCGAAATCCATTCAGTGCTCCAGACCAAAGGACGCCAGGCTACCCCGGCCCTTGCGCAATACGACGGGGCTTTCTCCGGTGAGATCGATCACCGTGGTGGGCTCCACGCCGCAGGAACCCGCATCCAGGATGAGGGCCACGCGGTTGCCCAGACGTTCGCGGATTTCCTCCGCATCGTTGAGGGGCAGCGCCTCCCCCGGCAGGATGAGGGTGGTGGAAAGCAAAGGTTCTCCCAGAGCTTCGAGGAGGGCAAGCGCCACCGGATGATCCGGCACCCGGATGCCGATGGTGGCCCGTTTCGGGTGCTGCAGCCGGCGAGGCACCTCCCGCGTCGCCTGCAGAATGAAGGTATAGGCACCGGGCGTGTGCGCCTTGAGCAGCCGGAACTGCTGGTTGTCCACCCGGGCATAGACGGCGATCTCCGACAAATCCCGCACCATGAGCGTCAGATGGTGCTGCTCGTCGAGGTCCCGGATGCGCCGCAGCTCCCGCTCCGCATCCTTGTCTCCCAGGCGACAGCCGAGGGCATAGCAGGAATCCGTGGGATAGACGATCACGCCACCGTGGCGCACGATGTCCGCCGCCTGCCGGATCAGGCGCGGCTGCGGGTTTTGCGGGTGAACGGAGAAATACTGCGCCATGGGGGGAGGAGAGCCGCCGCCTTGCCGCGGCCCATGCTCAGGCGGCCGCCGGCAGCACCTCGGGCCAGTCCTGCCAGATGGGGGTGAGCCCCTCGGGCAACGCCGGCAGCCGCCCCATGTCCACCTCGTTGTGGCCCGGTCCGTGATAGTCGGAGCCGCGTGAGGCAAAAAAACCGAATTCCCGCACGAGCCGGGCGAAGCGCTCCTGTTCCGCTGGGCGCTGGCTGCCGGAAACGACTTCGATCCCCTCCCCGCCAAGGTCGCGGAATTCGGTGAACAATTCATGCACTTCGACGGGGGTAAGGTCATAGCGGCCGGGATGGGCGATAACCGCCAGGCCCCCGGCGCCGTGAATCCAGCCCACCGCGTCCTCAAGCGAAGCCCAGGTGTGCTCCACATAGCCGGGCTTGCCCCTGACCAGATAATGGCGGAAGACGCTGCGCACATCCGCCGCATAGCCCCGCTCCACGAGAAAACGCGCAAAATGGCTACGGCTGATGACCTGCCCGCTCACCGCGGCGGCAGCCTCAAGACTGCCGTGGATGCCGATGCGGTCGAGCTCCTCGGCGATGCGTCGGGCGCGGGCCAGACGCGAGGCGCGCAGTTGCGCCAGGCCCGCATTGAGAGTGGGGTCGGCCTCGTCGATCCGCAGCCCCACGATGTGCACGGTTCGGCCCCGCCAGGTGACGGAGATTTCCACCCCGCTTACCAGGTGGATGCCCCACAGGGCCGCCTCCTCCCGTGCTTCGGCAATGCCCGCCACATCGTCATGATCCGTCAGCGCCAGCACGCGCACGCTCTGGGCGCAGGCGTGCCGCACCAGCTCGCGTGGGGTGAGCAGACCGTCGGAAATCGTAGAATGGGCGTGCAGATCGACCGCTTGCATGACATGGCTGCCGGATGCGGCAAATCATAACAAAAACGCCGCCCCCCGTCTGCCACGCGGAAAAATTGGGACTGGCGCCTGCGCCGTGCTACACTTCACGCCGCAACCGTTTCCGGGCCGGGCGCAAAGTCACGCTTTCCCGGGGCGCGCCGTTCATCCACGCCGGCTTCCCCCATGAAGTTTTTCTTCGATCTTTTTCCGGTCATTCTCTTTTTCATCGCCTACAAGGCCTATGGGATTTACACCGCCACGGCGGTGGCGATCGCCGCCACCTTCGCCCAGATCGGCTGGATGTGGCTGCGCCACCGCAAAGTGGATACCATGCTCTGGGTGAGCCTGGTGCTCATCGTTGTTTTCGGCGGTGCCACCCTGTGGCTGCATGATCCCGTCTTCATCAAGTGGAAGCCCACGGTGCTCTACTGGCTCTTTGCCGTGGTGCTGCTGGCAGCGGAACGCCTGTTCGGCCGCAACCTGATTGCGGCCATGATGAAAAACCAGATCAAGCTGCCGGATGCCGTCTGGCACCGCCTCAATCTGAGCTGGGCGACCTTTTTCGCCTTCATGGGCGGTCTCAACCTGGTGGTCGCCTATCGTTTCTCGGAAGCGGCATGGGTCAACTTCAAGCTGTTCGGCTTCCTGGGCATCATGCTGGTGTTCATTTTGTTGCAGGGGCTGATGCTGGCCAAATACGTCGAGGAAGGGGAAGGTTCCTGATGTTCTACGCAATCTGGGCGGAAGACGTGCCGGACAGCCTGGCCAAGCGGCAGGCGGCGCGTCCGGCACATCTTGCGCGGCTCGAGGCCTTGCAGAACGAGGGCCGTCTGCTGCTGGCGGGCCCCTGTCCCGCCATCGACAGCGTGGATCCCGGGCCGGCGGGCTTCACCGGCAGCCTCATCGTCGCCGAATTTCCCTCCCTGGAAGCGGCGCGCGCCTGGGCCGAGGCCGATCCCTACGTCGCTGCCGGCGTCTATGCGCGGGTCACGGTCAAACCCTGGCGCAGGGTGTTTCCCGCATGAGCACCATCGAACAGATGCGGCACCGGCTCGCTGCGCTGGCGCCGCAACACCTGGAAATCATCGACGACAGCCGTCTGCATGCCGGTCACGCCGGGGCACGCGAAGGCGGGCACTACCGCCTTGTCATCGTCTCCGAACGTTTCCAGGGTCTGCCCACGCTCGCCCGCCATCGTCTCGTTTACGAAACCCTGGCCGAACTGATGCAGAAGGGTATTCACGCCCTGAGCATCAGCGCAGCCACTCCCGATGAATTTTTTTCCACCCGAGAGGAGACTCCATGAAATCCGCCACCACCCGTGTGCTGTTCGCCCTGTTCGGCACCCTCTTCACCCTCACCGCCTGCAACGCGCAGCCGGCCGCCAAGAACGGCAACGAAGCCGCGGCCGCCACGGTCAACGGCACGCCCATCAAGCAATCCCTCATCGATGCCTTCATGCAGCAGCGTGCCGCGCAAGGCGCGCCGGACACGCCGGAAGCGCGCAAAGCCGTGCTGGAGGAGCTCATCAGCCGGGAGGTAGTTCGCCAGGCGGCAGTCCGGGAAGGCGTGGACAAGCGTCCCGACGTGCAGATGCAACTGGATCTCGCACGGCAGAACATCCTGCTCAATGCCTACGTGCAGGACTACATCAAGAAGCACCCCATCACCGAGGACATGATCAAGGCCGAATACGACAGGATCAAGGCCCAGATCGGTGACAAGCAGTACCACGCCCGCCACATCCTGGTGGCGGAGAAGAAAGAAGCCGAGGCCATCATTGCCCAGCTCGCCAAGGGTGCCAAGTTCGAGAAACTCGCCGAGCAGAAATCGAAGGATGCCTCTGCACGCAATGGCGGCGATCTCGGCTGGAACGTGCCCGCCGCCTACGTGAAACCCTTCGCTGATGCTCTGGTGGCCCTGAAAAAGGGCGAATACACCAAGACCCCGGTGCAAACCCAGTTCGGCTGGCACGTCATCAAGCTGGAGGACGTGAAGGATGCGCCCAAGCTGGATGAAATCCGGCCCCAGATCACCCAGCGCCTGCAGCAGCAGCAGATCCAGCAGCTCGCAGCCGACCTGCGCGCCAAAGCCAAGATCGAATACGCCAACCCGCCCGAAGCCAAGACCGAGAACAAGTAACCCAAACGCAAGCCGCGCCGGCTAGCCCGGCGCGGTTTTTTTCGCCCTGAGCCGGCATGGCCCTTCACACGACTGTCATCGTTCCACCCTAAAGCTCTTCACCCGACGCCCGATAATGTCTTCGCGACGCACTTCTAACTCAGGGCGACAAACCATGAATCGCGACACGACTCCCGGTCCGGAAATTGAAGCCCTCTTCGCCAAAGGTATCCACCTGCCGCCGCAGCCAAAAGTGCTGGCGGAGATCGATGCCCTGCTTCAGCGCAACGCCTGCAGCCTGCGCCAGGTCGCTGCCGTGGTGGGGAAAGATGCCGGGCTCACCGCCCGTGTGTTCAAGGCAGCCCACTCTCCCCTCTTCGGCGTCGGCCGGGAGGTGAGCAGCCTGGAACAGGCCCTCTCCCTCCTGGGTCTCCAACCGGCTTTGGTGATCATCAAGGGGGCGGCGCTGCGGGAGGCAGTGGGTGGCGAAGGTGGATCCCTCGAGGCTTTCTGGGAACGTGCCAACGACATCGCCCTGCTGTGCGGCCTAATCGCGCGGCGGCAAGCGGACGTGCTGGGCATTCCCGCCGGCGAGGCGCATCTGGCGGGCCTCTTCCACGACTGCGGCGTACCCATCCTCATGCAACGGTTCCCCGGCTACTGCCAGAACCTGCAACACGCCTGGCCAGACCTCGAGCAGGAGGATGCCGCCATCGGCACCTGCCACGCCGCCGTGGGTGCGCTTTTGGCGCGCAACTGGAAGTTGCCGGAAGCGGTCTGCCGTACCATCCGCCACCACCATGAAGTGGCCGACGATCTGCTCGCCGATCTTCCCCTTTTGGCGGTACTGCTCGCTGCCACGCATCTGCGCAATCTGTTCTACGGTTACGCCGAAGCTGGCTGGGAGAAAACCGAGCCGGCGGTGCTGGCCGCCCTCGGTGTGAGTCCCCTCACACGCAACGAGTTCGTTGACGAAATGCTCGCCCAGTTCGAGGAAAACCTCACCGCTTGATTTGCGCCGGGCAAGCGGCCTCCCTCAACCCACCCAGCGCCGCGCATTGCGGAACATGCGCAGCCAGGGGCCGTCCTCGCCCCAGTCGTCCGGATGCCAGGAGTACTGCACCGTGCGGAAGAGGCGTTCCGGATGGGGCATCATGATGGTGAAGCGCCCATCGGGCGTGGTGAGGCCGGTAATCCCTCCGGGGGAGCCGTTGGGGTTTAAGGGATAGGTTTCCGTGGGTCTGCCGTGGTGGTCCACGTAACGCAGGGCCACCAAGGCCTGCGCCCGTTGTCTTTCGTCGGCGAATTCCGCATACCCTTCGCCGTGGGCAACGACCACTGGCAAGCGGCTGCCCGCCATGTCGCGCAGGAAGAGCGACGGGCTGTCCGTCACCTCGACGAGCACGAACCGGGCCTCGAACTGCTCGGATCGGTTGCGCACGAAGTGGGGCCAGTTTTCCGCGCCTGGAATGATTTCGTGCAGATTGCTCATCATCTGGCAGCCGTTGCACACGCCCAGGGCAAAAGAATCGCCGCGCGCAAAGAATGCCTGGAATTCCTCCCGGGCCCGGGCATTGAAAAGAATCGACTTCGCCCACCCTTCGCCCGCCCCCAGCACGTCGCCATAGGAAAACCCACCGCAGGCGACGAAGCCAGCAAATGCCCTCAGAGAAATACGGCCATCGATGATGTCGCTCATGTGCACGTCCACCGCCTCGAAACCCGCGCGGTGGAATGCTGCCGCCATTTCCACTTGGCCGTTCACGCCTTGTTCCCGCAGGATGGCCACCCGCGGCCGCCGGCCCGTGGCAATGAAAGGGGCAGCAATGTCTTCACCGGGGTCGAAGGTGAGGTGCACGGAAAGCCCTGGATCGTCGGCCACGAGCAAGCGATCGTATTCCTCTTGGGCGCACTCTGGATTATCCCGCAGCCGCTGCATCTCGAAACTCGTCCGCGCCCAAAGCCTCTGCAGGGTGGCGCGGGGTGCGGCGTAAATCTCGTGGCCCTGGCGCAAGAAACGGATGGTGTCATCTCCGTTGAGGGTGCCGATCACGTGCAGCTCGCTACGCAGACCGGCATCGATGAAGGCCTCGAGCACCGCCGGCGTATCGGCGCGGCGAACCTGCAGCACCGCCCCCAATTCCTCGTTGAAGAGCACGGGAAAGATGTGCGCCGAATAAGCGCCGGGGGCAAGGTCCGGTTCCGGCTCACCGCGCCGCTCCACCCCGGCGCGGATGTGATCGAAACAGAGCTCGTCGAGGTCCACGGTGAGCCCCGTGTGACCGGCGAAGGCCATTTCGCACAGGGTCACGAAAAGCCCCCCATCGGAACGGTCGTGGTAGGCGAGAATCCTGCCGGCCCGGTTCAAGGCCTGCACGGTTTCGAAGAAGGCTTTAAGCTTGTCGGGATTGACCACATCCGGACAGCAATCACCCATCTGGCCGTACACTTGGGCCAGTGCCGATCCCCCCAGGCGGCCGCGACCGGCGCCTAGATCGATGAGGATCAGATCGGTCTCGCCCTGATCGGTGCGCAGTTGGGGCGTGAGGGTTCTGCGCGCATCCTCGACGGGAGCAAAGGCGGAGACGATGAGGGAAAGCGGTGCCGTCACCTCCTTGCGTTCGCCGTTTTCTTCCCAGACCGTCTTCATGGACAAGGAATCCTTCCCCACCGGGATGGCAAGACCCAGCGCGGGACAGAGTTCCAAAGCCACCGCTCGCACGGTATCGAACAGGGCCGCATCCTCTCCCGGATGGCCGGCCGCCGCCATCCAGTTGGCGGAGAGCTTGACCTTGCCGAGGCTTTCGATGGGTGCCGCAGCGAGATTGGTGATGGCTTCGCCCACCGCCATGCGCCCCGAAGCCGGCGCATCGATGAGGGCAAGTGGTGTGCGTTCGCCCACGGCGAAGGCCTCGCCGAGGTAGGTGTCGTAGCCTAGGGTAGTCACTGCGCAATCGGCCACAGGGACCTGCCACGGCCCCACCATCTGGTCACGGGCGGTGAATCCTCCCACGGTGCGATCACCGATGGTGATGAGGAACGTCTTGGCAGCCACGGCAGGCAGACGCAACACTCGCTCCACCGCCTCGGCAAGCTCCATGACGCTGAAATCGAGGGGCGGCAGGCGTCGCAAGAGGTGGCTTGCTTCGCGCACCATCCGCGGCGGCTTGCCGAGGATGACCTCCAGGTCCACATCCACCGGCCGGTTGCCGAAATGGGGATCCTCCACGACAAGACGCGACGCTTCCGTGGCTTGGCCCAGCACGGAGAAGGGGCAGCGCTCCCGCTCACAGATGGCTTGGAAGCGTTCCAGTGCGTCCGGGCGGATGGCGAGCACGTAACGCTCCTGCGCCTCGTTGCACCAAATCTGCATGGGCGACATGCCGGGTTCCTCGATGGGAATGCGGCGCAAATCGAGACGCGCGCCGCGGCCGCTGGCGTGCACCAGCTCGGGGAGCGCATTGGAAAGGCCGCCGGCACCCACGTCGTGGATGGAAAGAATGGGATTGTCTGGTCCCAACTGCCAGCAACGGTCGATTACCTCCTGGGCACGGCGCTGCATTTCCGCATTGCCCCGTTGCACGGAATCGAAATCCAGATTCTCGGCATTGGCCCCGGTATCCATGCTGGAGGCCGCGCCCCCGCCCAGACCGATGAGTAACCCAGGCCCGCCCAACTGGATGAGCAGGGCACCGGGCGGAACATGCGCCTTGTGCACGTGTTGTGCGGAGATGTTGCCAATACCCCCGGCGAGCATGATGGGCTTGTGATAACCCCGCACCTCCCCCGCCACCCGCTGCTCGAAGGTGCGGAAATAGCCGGCGAGGTTGGGACGTCCGAATTCGTTGTTGAAGGCCGCCGCGCCGATGGGGCCTTCCAGCATGATGGCAAGGGGCGAGGCGATGCGCCCGGGGCGCCCGTAGGGATTAGTCTCCCAGGGCTGCTCGAAACCAGGGATCACGAGGTTGGAGACGGAAAAACCCGTAAGCCCTGCCTTCGGTTTGGAGCCAGTGCCAGTGGCCCCTTCGTCGCGGATTTCCCCCCCGGCGCCGGTGGCCGCACCGGGATAAGGGGAGATCGCCGTCGGATGGTTATGCGTCTCCACCTTCATCAGGATATGCGTGAGATCGCTGTGGAAGCCGTAGACGCCGCTTTGCGGGTCGGGGAAGAAACGAGCCACCTCGGCCCCTTCCATCACCGCCGCGTTGTCGGCATAGGCCACCAACGTGCCTTCGGGATGCCGGGCATGGGTTTCGCGGATCATGGCGAACAGGGATTGGGCCTGCCTTTGTCCATCGATGATCCACTCGGCGTTGAAAATCTTGTGCCGGCAGTGTTCCGAATTGGCCTGCGCAAACATCATGAGCTCGACGTCGGTGGGATTGCGGCCAAGCCGGATGAAGGCCTCCACCAGGTAGTCGATTTCTTCGACAGACAAAGCAAGCCCCATCTCTCGGTTGGCCGCGACCAGAGCGTTGCGCCCGCCTCCCAGAACGTCCACGGTGGCAAGCGGCTTCGGCACGTGATGGGCGAAGAGCGCCTCCACCCCATCCAGGTCGGCGAGCACGGTCTCCGTCATGCGGTCGTGGATCAATGGCGCCAGCGCCGCCCGTTCGTGGACCTCCAAGGGCACCCAGCCGGGTTTGCCGAAATACCAGGCTACCCCGCGCTCGATCCGCTCCACCGCCTCCAGCCCGCAGTGATGGGCGATGTCGGTAGCCTTCGACGACCAGGGCGAAATGGTGCCGAGGCGGGGCACCACCAAAAGGAGGTCACCGCGCGCATCCCCTCCTGCCGTCGCCGGGCCGTAGGTGAGCAGCCTGCCCAGGCGTTCCCGCTCCTCAGCCGTCAACGGCCGGGAAAGCGCGGCAAAGTGCCAGAACTCGGCATGAACCGCCGTGACCGAGGGAACGACTTGGGCGAGGGAGTGCTTGAGTTTGTCGAGACGAAAAGGGGAAAGGGCGCTACGTCCCCGCAGCTTGAGAATCTGGGACATGTTCGGGTTTCGGCTGACGAAACCCGGATTTTAACCGAAACCGTCCTGAGCGAAGACCGGGGCGCGGCTCACGCCTTCATGCCAGCCTTTTCCTTCCACTTCGCCACGCACTCCAGACCGCAGAAATACTGCACGTAGTCTGGCCCTTCCGCGGTGAGCGCCACATCGGCCGGAATCTCTGACAGACAGGTGGCGCAGGATACGACTTGGCAGGCTTCGGTCTCGTCGCAGTTGACGATGGGTGCCCCACTGGGCGTATGTTTCTCGGCTACCATGGCGACCTCCTTTTTCCTTCGGCGGATAGCCCGCATGCTATATTGCGGCAGGCTCTTGCAAGTCTTTAGACAGCACGAAAGGCCAAATGTCCGAACCGCTGCCCATCTATCCCACGGCCGGCATCCGCGCCCTGGAAGCCGCCCTGCCCGCCGCCCGGCCCAGCCTCATGGAACGCGCCGGGCTCGCCGCCGCGGAGCTTGCCCGCGCCCTTGCCGAAGACGGGCGGCCCATCCTCGTTTTCGCCGGCCCGGGCAACAACGGCGGGGATGCCCTCGTAGCAGCGCGCCATCTCAAGGCGTGGTTCTACCGGGTGGATGTGGTATGCGCCGCCGATCCGACCCGCCTGCCCGCGGACGCGGCGGCAGCGTTTGCCGCCTGGCGGGCGGCGGGTGGCGGTTGTCTCAGCGAACCCCCGCGCGGCGGCGACTGGGGGCTTGTCATCGATGGCCTGTTCGGCATCGGCCTCACCCGGCCGCTTGGCGAACCCTATGGGACGTGGGTAGCCCAGATCAACGAGCAGGCAGCCCCCATCCTCGCCCTCGACATTCCCAGCGGCCTCGACGCAGACAGCGGCCTGGCGCTGGGCCCCACCGTACGGGCGCGGCACACCGTCACCTTCCTCGCCCTCAAACCCGGCCTGCTCACCGCCGATGGCCCCGATCATTGCGGCACGCTTCACCTGCGTACCCTCGACGTCCCGGCATCCCTCTTCCCCCCGCCGCCGGGCCGGCTGCTGGAAACCGCCATGGTGCGGGCGTTCGTGCGGCCGCGGCCCCGCAACAGCCACAAGGGCCGCTTCGGCACCGTCGCCGTGCTGGGTGGGGCGCCGGGGATGACGGGGGCCGCTCTCCTCGCCTCCCGCGCCGCCCTCGCCGCCGGGGCGGGTCGGGTCTATGCGGGGTTGCTCCATGAAGCCGCTTTGACGGTGGATTGCCTGCAGCCAGAACTCATGCTTCGGTCGCCGGCGACGCTGCCGGGGCTCGAGCCGGTCAACGTCATCGCCGCCGGCCCCGGCCTCGGCACCTCTGCAGCGGCGGTGGAGTATCTGCGGGCCGTCATCGGGCGAACGGTCCCCCTGGTGCTGGACGCCGATGCCCTCAACCTCATTGCCGCCGACCCTGCCCTGAAGGAAGCGGTGAGTCGGCGCAGCGCCCCCACCTTGATGACACCCCA
The DNA here is from genome assembly GCA_023511995.1 of Burkholderiales bacterium. Taxonomy (NCBI): domain Bacteria; kingdom Pseudomonadati; phylum Pseudomonadota; class Betaproteobacteria; order Burkholderiales; species Burkholderiales bacterium. Next base: position 1,111 of record JAIMAL010000022.1, on the reverse strand, counting down.
CCCGGCGGAAGCCGCCCGGCTGCTGGGCACGTCGGTGGAACAAGTGCAACGCCAGCGGGTGGAAACGGCCAGCCGCCTCGCCACCCGCTTCAACGCGTGGGTCGCCCTGAAGGGAGCGGGGACCGTCTGTGCCGGTCCAACCGACTCCTGGTTCATCAACACGAGCGGCAATCCGGGTCTTGCCAGTGCCGGCACCGGCGATGTCCTCACCGGCATCGTGGCAGCGCTCTTGGCGCAGGGTCTGGGCCCCCAGGAAGCCCTCCTCGCGGGTGTCCACGTCCACGGCTTGGCCGCCGACCGCCTGGTGGAACAGGGCATCGGCCCCATCGGGCTCACCGCCTCCGAACTGATCGGGGCGGTACGACGGCTACTCAACGAGTGGGCCTACGGCCTGAGCCGCCCTGCGGACGGGGTTGCCTGAAAGGCGATATCGTCTGGAAAGGCTGCTGCGTGCGGCTGGTAGGGGGTGTAGGCTTTCTTGTCCCCGGCGACGGTGACGCTGCGGGGACGGCGTTCCACCCCGTCGCGGCGGGGTCGGCAATCGCACTGCCGGGGCTGTTTGCGAAGTGATGGAACATCGAGCTAGCCATTGCCGTTGGCCCTGGGTGGGTGGAAAAGCGCGCTGGAAACGTGTTCAGCCGAAACGGAACGCACTTTGGACCGCGCCCAGGACGCGATCCTCGAAGCACTTCATGCCGCTGTCCGCGCCCCCCGCACCGGCGGCAACCAGAAGCGGGATGAGGTGCTCTTCGCGCGGATGGGCATCCCGTGCACCGGGTGCGCGAAACCATTCCGACAATCGCCGCGCACGCTCGGTGGCATCGGGGTGGACCACCGTGTCGGTGAGCCAGGCATCGAATTCGCATCCATGAATGGCTGTCGCGCCACCCCTTAGCGCGCGCATCATCACGCTCATGTTGTGGTAGGTGTTGCCGGAACCGATGATCAGCACGCCTTCATCGCGTAACGGCGCCAGCGCTTGCCCAGCCGCAAGATGCACCGCCGGATCGAGGTCGGCGCGCAACGACAGTTGCAGGTGGATTCAATCTCGAAGTGCAACGCGGCTGTATGATTGCATAAATACCTGATGAGGTGTTTTCCAGTTCAGGCG
>JAIMAL010000021.1 GCA_023511995.1 Burkholderiales bacterium | reverse complement strand
TTGCCATGGTCCACGTGGCCAATCGTCCCCACGTTCACATGCGGCTTCTTACGCTCGAATTTTTCCTTTGCCATGATCAATCCTCTCGATAAGGTTGAGACTATTTCTTGTTGATCACCGCGTCAGCCACGTGCTTCGGTGCTTCCGCATAGTGCTTGAATTCCATGGAGTAGGTGGCACGGCCCTGGGTCATGGAGCGCAGGTCCGTCGAATAGCCAAACATCTCCGCAAGGGGCACTTCCGCTTTGATCACCTTGCCGGTGGGAATGTCTTCCATCCCCTGGATGATGCCGCGGCGCCGGTTGAGGTCGCCCATCACATCCCCCATGTATTCTTCCGGCGTTTCCACCTCCACCGCCATCATGGGCTCGAGGAGCACCGGATTGGCCTTGCGCATGCCGTCCTTGAAGGCCATGGAGGCCGCCATTTCGAAGGCAATCTGGCTGGAGTCCACCTCGTGGTAGGAACCGAAGACGAGGCGCACCTTGACGTCCACCACCGGGTAACCAGCCAGCACCCCCGCCTTCATCGCCTCCTGCACGCCTTTGTCCACGGAGGGGATGAATTCGCGGGGAACCACCCCGCCCTTGATTTCGTCAACGAAGGCATAGCCACCGCCCTCCGGCTGCGGCTCCAGCACCAGCACCACGTGACCATACTGGCCCTTGCCACCGGACTGCTTGATGTACTTGCCTTCGACCTCCACCGATTTGCGGATGGTCTCCCGGTAAGCCACCTGCGGCGCACCCACGTTGGCTTCCACGCCGAATTCCCGCTTCATGCGGTCGACGATGATTTCCAGGTGCAGCTCGCCCATGCCGGAGATGATGGTTTGCCCGGACTCCTCGTCGGTGCGCACGCGGAAGGAGGGGTCCTCCTGCGCCAGACGGCTCAAGGCCACACCCATTTTTTCCTGATCCGCCTTGGTCTTCGGCTCGACCGCCACATGGATCACGGGCTCCGGAAATTCCATGCGTTCGAGGATGATGGGGTGATTCGGATCGCACAGCGTGTCCCCGGTGCTGGCCTCTTTCAGGCCCACGGCGGCAGCGATGTCGCCGGCACGCACTTCCTTGATCTCGTCGCGCTGGTTGGCGTGCATCTGCAGCAGGCGACCGATCCGCTCCTTGCGCCCCTTCACCGGGTTGTAGATGGTGTCACCGGAGGTGACCACGCCGGAATAGACGCGGAAGAAGGTGAGCTGGCCCACATAGGGATCACTCATGATCTTGAACGCCAGCGCCGAGAAGGGTTCGTCGTCGGAGGCCTTGCGCTCCGCGGGCTCGCCGTTCTCACTTTCCCCTTTCACCGGCGGAATGTCCACCGGGGAGGGCAGGTATTCGATCACCGCATCCAGCATGGCCTGCACGCCCTTGTTCTTGAAGGCCGAGCCGCAAAGCATGGGCACGATCTCGCACGAGATGGTGCGCAGCCGCAGCCCGTGCTTGATCTCCGCCTCGGACAGATCACCTTCCTCGAGGTATTTGTTCATCAGCTCCTCGGAGGCTTCGGCGGCAGCTTCGACCATTTTCTCCCGCCACTTCCTGCAGGTATCCAGCAGATCGGCCGGGATGTCCACGAGCTCGAAGCGGGTGCCCTGGGTGGCCTCGTCCCAGATGATGGCCTTCATGCGCACGAGGTCCACCACACCCTTGAAGTTTTCCTCGGCGCCGATGGGCACCTGGATGGGCACCGGGTTGGCTTTCAGGCGCGAGCGCATCTGCTCCTCGACGCGGAAGAAATTGGCGCCGGTGCGGTCCATCTTGTTCACGAAAGCGAGGCGTGGCACGCGGTATTTGTTGGCCTGACGCCAGACCGTCTCCGACTGGGGCTGCACCCCGCCCACGGCGCAATACACCATGCAGGCGCCATCCAGCACGCGCATGGAACGCTCCACCTCGATGGTGAAGTCCACGTGCCCCGGGGTGTCGATGATGTTGATGCGGTGCTCGGGGAAGCTGCCGTCCATGCCCCGCCAGAAGCAGGTGGTGGCGGCGGAGGTGATGGTGATCCCCCGCTCCCGTTCCTGCTCCATCCAGTCCATGATGGCGGCGCCATCGTGCACTTCCCCGATCTTGTGCGACACCCCCGTGTAGAAGAGGATGCGCTCGGTGGTCGTGGTCTTGCCGGCGTCGATGTGCGCCGAGATACCGATGTTGCGGTATCGTTCGATGGGTGTTTTACGTGCCACTTTGAATCAGCCTCAAATTCTTTCTTAAGGCACCGTCCGCTTGCGCCGGCGCCTTTCGTGATGGGTAAAACCGCCCCGTCAGAAGCGGAAATGGGAGAACGCCTTGTTGGCCTCCGCCATGCGGTGCACTTCCTCGCGCTTCTTCACTGCGCCGCCACGACCCTCTGCCGCATCCATGAGCTCATTGGCCAGGCGCTGCCCCATGGATTTCTCACCCCGCTTGCGCGCTGCATCCCGCAGCCAGCGCATGGCCAGCGCCACCCGGCGGGAGGGCCGCACTTCCACCGGCACCTGGTAGTTGGCCCCGCCGACGCGCCGGCTCTTGACCTCCACCAGGGGACGGGCATTGGCCAGCGCCTGGGAGAACACCTCCAACGGATCCTTGCCGGTCTTCTTGGCAATCTGCTCCAGCGCGCCGTACATGATGCGCTCGGCGACCGACTTCTTGCCGCCGATCATCAGCACGTTGATGAATTTGGACACTTCCGCGTTGCCGAATTTCGGATCGGGAAGAATCTCGCGTTTGGGGACTTCTCTACGACGTGGCATGCTTTCCTCGGTCTTTCAGATTCTCTGTGCCTGCGCGTCACGCCGCCTTCGGACGCTTGGCGCCATACTTGGAACGACCCTGTTTGCGGTCCTTCACGCCGGCGGTGTCCAGGCTGCCGCGCACGATGTGGTAGCGCACACCCGGCAGGTCCTTCACCCGGCCGCCGCGGATCAACACCACCGAGTGCTCCTGCAGGTTATGACCCTCGCCGCCGATGTAGCTGATCACCTCGAAGCCGTTGGTGAGACGGACCTTGGCCACTTTTCGCAGCGCAGAGTTGGGCTTCTTCGGCGTCGTCGTGTACACGCGCGTGCACACCCCCCGTTTCTGGGGACAACCCTGCAGGGCCGGCACCTTGCTCTTGGAAACGGGTGCCTTGCGGCCCTTGCGCACCAGCTGGTTGATCGTTGGCATGGCATCTTCCTTTGGCTAAAAACGAAGGGACGGCGCGCCTTCCTGCGCCGTCCCAACGTGCTCTGATCCCTCACCCGAGCCGTCCCCGCTTGGTTTCCGGCGGGGCGGTTTATATTCCGGGCTGCTGAAAAGACGGTGGATTTTAGAGAGGCGGGCTGCCCTTGTCAACGCCCGCAGGGCTCAGGCAGCGCCGGGAGGCGCGCCCTGAGGGGGGAGGGAGGCGCCATAGTGGCGCTCGATCCAGTCGCGGTAGGCGCCGCTGGTCACACTGTCCACCCAGTCGCCGTGGGCGAGATACCAGCGCACGGTCTTTTCCAGCCCCGTGGCAAAGCTTTCCTGCGGCTCCCAGCCCAGTTCCCGCTTAATCCGCGTGGCGTCGATGGCATAGCGGCGGTCATGGCCGGGCCGGTCCTCGACGAAGGTGATGAGGCGGGCATGGGGGGCGCCCTCGGGTACCAGACGGTCCAGGATGGCGCAGATCGCCTGCACCACCTCCAGATTGGTTTTTTCGTTCAGGCCGCCGATGTTGTAGGTCTCCCCAGGCCGGCCGGCTTCCAGCACCCGCCGTAGCGCTGCGCAGTGGTCGGCGACATAGAGCCAGTCGCGGATGTTGCGCCCGTCGCCGTAGATGGGCAGCGACTTGCCGGCCCGGGCATTGAGGATCATGAGGGGGATGAGTTTTTCCGGAAACTGGTAGGGGCCGTAGTTGTTGGAGCAGTGGGTGATGAGCACCGGCAGACCATAGGTGTGGTGCCAGGCGCGCACCAGATGGTCGGAGGCCGCCTTCGACGCGGCATAGGGACTGTTGGGGGCAAAACAGGTGGTTTCGGAAAAAGGCGGCTTTCCCGGCGCAAGCGACCCGTACACCTCGTCCGTGGAGACGTGGAGGAAGCGGAAGGCGGCGCGGCGCTTTTCCGGCAGGGCCGACCAGTAGGCGCGCGCCGCCTCCAGGAGGTGAAAGGTGCCATTGATGTTAGTGGTGATGAAGTCCTCCGGGCCGTGGATGGAGCGGTCCACGTGGGACTCGGCGGCGAAATGGACGATGGCGCGCACCTCATGGGCAGAAAGGAGGTGCTCCACCAGGGAGCGGTCGTTGATGTCGCCGCGGACAAAAATGTGGCGGGCATCGCCTTCGAGGCTCGCCAGGTTCTGCAGATTGCCCGCATAGGTGAGCTTGTCCAGGTTCACCACCGGCTCGTCGTGGTGCTGGAACCAGTCGAGGACGAAGTTCGCACCGATGAAGCCGGCACCGCCTGTGACCAGGATGGTCATGTCGTCTCCTTCAGCGCTTGCCGTAATAGTCCAGATACCAGGCGACGAAGCGGCGGATACCCTCGCTCAAGGGGGTGGCCGGGGCAAAGCCCACCGCCTCCCGCAGCAGGGTGGTATCCGCATAGGTGGCTTCCACGTCCCCCGGCTGCATGGGCAGGAAAATCTTCTGCGCCTTCCTGCCGACGGCCGCCTCGATGGCCTCGATGAAGGTCATGAGTTCCACCGGTTCGTGGTTGCCGATGTTGTAGATGCGGTAGGGGGCGTGGCTTTGCGCCGGGTCGGGCTGCTGGGGATCGAAAGCCGGATTGGACGCCGGCACCGTGTCGAGGACGCGCACCACGCCCTCCACGATATCGTCGATATAGGTGAAGTCGCGCCGCATCCTGCCCTCGTTGAAAACCTGGATGGGCTCGCCGCGGAGAATGGCGCCGACGAAGAGGGAGGGCGACATGTCCGGCCGGCCCCAGGGCCCGTAGACGGTGAAGAAACGCAGACCCGTGGTGGGCAGGCCGAAGAGATGGCTGTAGGTGTGGGCCATGAGCTCGTTGGCCTTTTTCGTGGCGGCGTAGAGACTCAGCGGATGGTCCACGTTGTCGTGCTCGGAGAAGGGCATCTTGCGGTTGGCCCCATAGACCGAGGAACTGCTGGCGTAGACGAGATGGGTGATGCCGTTCTGGCGGCAACCCTCCAGCACATTGGCAAAGGCGACCAGGTTGGCATCAATGTAGGCCTGGGGGTTTTTCAGGGAATAGCGCACGCCGGGCTGGGCCGCCAGATGCACCACCCGTTCGAACCGCCCCTTGCTGAAGAGCTCCCGGCAGGCCGCGCGATCGGCGAGGTCCAGCTCGGCGAAGGCGAAGCCCCGCCGGCCTTCGAGCTGGCGCAGGCGGTCCACCTTGAGCTTGACATCGTAATAGTCGTTCAGGTTGTCCACCCCCACCACTTCGTCGCCGCGGGCGATGAGGCGCTGGGCAGTATGCATGCCGATGAAGCCGGCGCAGCCGGTGACGAGGATCCTCAATGCCTGTCCTTTCCCTGTCGCTCAAAAAGCTTCGCGTATTTGAGAAAACTGTTCATGCAGCCGATCACGATGTGAATGAACCCCGGCAGGCCGTCGAGAAAGCCCCCGCGCAGGAAATAGAACCTGACGAAACGGAAAAGGGGGCTCAACAGCAGGCGCAAGAGCCCCGCCTGTTCCCCCCGACGGTGGAGCGCCTCCGCCTGCAGGCTGGTGTAGTGGTTCTGCTTGGCGAGATACCGTTCCAGGGTATCGCAGGATTCGTGCAGAAGATCCCCGTGCAGCCGTTCCACCGGCCCGCTGCAGATCACTTTCTCGTGCACCGGGTCCTCACTCCAGCGGGCCCGGCGGCGGTCGAAAAGCCGCAGGGACCAGTCCGGATACCCCTCGCCGTGGGCAAGCCAGCGGCCGAGGAAGCGGTTTCTGCGTGCCATCTCGAAGCCCGCCGCGGCAGGCGCGACAAGCGCCGCCTCGATCGCCTGGCGCAGTTCCGGACTCACCCGCTCGTCGGCATCCAGCGACAACACCCAGTCATGGGCTGCCGCCTCGACGGCGAACTGTTTCTGCCGGCCGTAGCCCAGCCACGCCTGCTGGATCACCCGTGCCCCCTTGGCCTGCGCCAGCCCCACCGTGTCATCCCGGCTACCCGAATCCACCACCAGGATTTCGTCGGCGAACGCCACCGAATCGAGGCAGGGCCCGATTTCATGGGCGGCATCGCGGGCGATGATGGTCACGGAAAGGGGCAGGCGGGCCATGAAGCCGCCATTCTATGCGCAAAGGCCGGTTTCCGTGTACGCTGTCGGCCCCATGCGGGTGCTGCTCGTCAAAACCTCCTCCATGGGCGATGTGATCCACAACCTCCCGGTGGTGGCGGACATCCGCAGCCGTTTCCCTGAGGCCACCCTCCACTGGCTGGTGGAGGAGGCCTTCGCCGACATTCCGCGGCTTAATCCCGCCATCGGGACGGTGATTCCCGTGGCGCTGCGGCGCTGGCGACGCCAGGCATGGCGCCCTTCCACCTGGCGCGAGATCAGGGCCTTTCTTGCCCGCCTTGGGCAGGCGGAATACGACGTCATCCTGGATACCCAGGGCCTCATCAAGAGTGCGGTGCTGGCGCGCCTGGCACGGGGCACCCACGTGGGATACTGCCGCGACTGCGCCCGGGAGCGTCTTGCCGCCCTCTTCTATGACCGCTGCCACTCGGTGGAACCCGGCGAGCATGCCGTGCGGCGCTACCGGCAGCTTGCCGCCGCGGAGTTTGGGCTATCCAGGGAACTGCCCTTGGACTACGGCCTGCCGCGGCCTGCTGCCGCACCCGCTTTCGCCCCGCCGGGCCCCTATGCGGTGTTCCTCACCGCCACGAGCCGCGCGGAAAAGCTCTGGCCGGAGGCCCACTGGATCGCCCTCGGTCAGGCGCTCACGCAAAAGGGTTTCGGCCTCATGCTGCCCTGGGGAAGTGGGGCGGAATACGAACGGGCGCGGCGCATCGCCGAGGCACTCCCCGCGGCGCTGGTCGCCCCCCGCCTGCGCCTTGGGGAAGCGGCGGCCCTGGCGGCCCACGCGCGCCTCGCCGTGGGGGTGGATACGGGACTGCTGCATCTTGCGGCGGCGGTGGGCACCCCCACCATCGGCCTCTATGGCGGCTCCGATCCCGCGCGAAACGGTGTCCTTGCGCCCACCCCTTACGCCAATCTGGGCGCGATGGGCCGCTTTCCGGAGGTGGCCGAAGTGCTCGCCCTGGTCGAGGACTGGGCGGCGCGGGGATTCATCTGATGCGAAGGCTCTACACCTTCCTCCTCTTCCTGCTGCTGCCGGCGGTATTGCTGCGCCTTGCCTGGCGCGCCCGGCGGCAGCCCGGTTACCTGCGCCGGCTGGGGGAGCGGTTCGGTCGCTACGACACCCGGCCCGACAAACCCGTGATCTGGATCCACGCCGTCTCCGTGGGGGAAACCCGCGCCGCCCAGCCCCTGCTCGAAGCCATCCGGACGCGCCATCCGGAAGCGTGTGTGCTCCTCACCCACATGACGCCCACTGGCCTCGAGACCGGCCGCGCGCTTTTCGGCAACACCGTGCTGCAAAGCTGGCTGCCTTATGATTATCCCTTCGCCGTGCGCGGCTTCCTCCGCCATTTCCGGCCGCATCTCGGCCTCCTCATGGAAACCGAGCTGTGGCCGAATCTCATCACCGGCTGCCGGGAGGAAAACATGCCTTTGTGGCTCGTCAACGCCAGACTCTCCGCCCCCGCCGCGCGCCGCTACGCGCGCCTCGGCCCCCTCGTGCGACAGACGCTTGCAGGACTTGCCGGTGTGGCTGCCCAGACCGAAGCGGATGCGGCGCGCCTCCAGGCCCTGGGTGCCCGCAACGTGCACGTGACCGGCAATCTGAAATTCGATGTCACGCCGCCGCCGGACGCGGCGGCGCGCGCCGCGGCGCTGCGGGCCCGCTTTCCGGGACGGCCGGTGTTGCTGGCCGCCAGCACCCGCGACGGTGAGGAAGCCCTCCTCCTCGACGCACTGGCCACCTGCAGCGTACCCGACCTTTTGTTTGTCATCGTCCCCCGCCACCCGCAGCGTTTCGACACGGTCGCCGAACTGCTCGCAAAGCGCCGCATCCCCTTCCAACGTCGCAGCGACGGCACCGCGGTCGCGCCCCACACCCGCGTCTGGTTGGGCGACAGCATGGGGGAGATGTTCGCCTACTACGGCGCGGCGGACGTGGCCATCCTGGGTGGAAGCCTCCTTCCCTTCGGCGGCCAGAACCTCATCGAGGCGTGCGCCATGGGCACGCCCATCCTCCTTGGACCCCACATCTACAACTTCGCCCAGGCCGCCGAGGACGCCCTCGCTGCGGGCGCCGCGCTGCGGGTGGAAAACGCCTTGGAGGCGATCGCCACCGCCGCGGAACTCCTCACCCACCCGGAGCAACGCCGGGCCATGGGTGAGGCGGGTAGACGCTTCGCGCAAGCCCACCGCGGCGCCACCGCCCGCACCCTGGCCCTCCTCGGGCTGTGAAGGCGACGGCGCGCACCGCTGGCGGGCTTACCGCACCGCGAGCCAGGTGTTGGTCTGCGCCAGGTCGGCTTCGTTGAGGTCGCCGGCGGCCGCTTCCAGGCGCAGGCGGGAAAGGATGTAGCCGTAGGTGGCCTGGGCGAGGTCCCGTTTGGCAGAGAAGAGCTGCTGGCGGGCGTTGAGGAGGTCCACGCTGGTGCGCACGCCCACTTCCACGCCCAGGCGAGTGGATTCGAGGGAAAGCTCACTGGAGGCGAGCGCCTGCTTCAAGGCCTTGACCTGGGCAATGCCGCTGGTGACCCCTAGGTACGCCTGGCGCACCTGTTGGGTGACGGCGCGCACCGCCGCTTCCAGCTCCTGGCGGGCCTTCTCCTGGTTGGCGAGCGCCTCCCGCACGCGGGAATCGGTGCCACCCCCCTGGTAGAGGGGAATGGCAAGCTGTAGCCCAATGCTCTTGCTGGTCTGGTCGAAGGCGCCGAAGGTGCCGCCGCCGACGCGGTTGTCGGTGTAACTGGCAACGAGATCGAGGGTGGGATGGTGGCCACCGCGGGCGAATTCCACCTGCTGGTTGGCCGCTTTCAGGGCAGCGCGCGCCGCCGCCACGCTGGGATTGTGGGCAAGCGCCCGCTCCACCCACGTCTCCATGCCGCCTTCCGGCGACAGAAGGGGAGGCTCGCCGCGCAGGGGATCGACGGCTTCCACCGGCGTGCCGGTCAGGCGCTCGAGCTCCCGGCGTTTGATTTCCAGTTCATTGGTGGCGGCGATTTCCTGCGCCGTGATGAGGTCATAGCGGGCCTGCGCCTCGTGGGTGTCGGTGATGGTGGCCGTGCCCACCTCGAAGGCCCGCCGGGCCTGGGCGAGCTGTTCGGCGATCGCTTCTTTCTGCGCCCGGGCCAGCGCCACGTTGTCCTGCGCCAGCAACACGTCGAAATAGGCCTGGGCGACCCGCAGCGCGAGCTCCTGCCCGGCCTGGGAAAACTGGGCATCGATGCTTTCGACCACGGCCTTGGCCTGCTCCACGGCGGCGAGATTCTGCCGGCGGTAGAGGGGCTGGGCCACGCTCACGCCATAGCCGTGGCTGTTGAAGCGGCTCGTTCCCGAAGGCAGCGGACCGCTGCGGTAGGTGGTTTCCTGGTCGTTCCAGGTGGTGTTGGCCTGCAGATTCACCGAAGGCAAAAGGCCCGCGCGCGCCTGGGGCAGTTTCTCCCGCCCGGCGTCGCGGGCGGCGCGCGCCGCCTGATAGGTGGCATCCTGGGCGAGCGCCTGACGATAGAGCGTCAGCAGATCCGCGCCGTGGGCGGGGGTGAAGAGTCCGAGGGCAAAAAACGCCGCCGCGAGTTTTTTCATGGGGTGTCTTCAGCGAAAGGGGATTTCAGTAGGTGGGCAGGCAGGGATCGACTTCCCTCGCCCAGGCGTCGAGACCACCGGTGAGATTATACACGGCGCGAAATCCCTGCCGCTCAAGCACACGGGCCGCGTGGCGGCTGCGAATGCCATGATGGCAGACGACCACGGTCGGCTGTTCCGGATCAAGCTCCGCCAGGCCCTCCAAAAGATGCCGCAGGGGCAGAAGCCGCGCGGCGGGCAGGCGGCAGATGTCGTATTCCCAGGGCTCCCGCACATCGAGAATGAAAGGCCGCGGCCGCAGCGGGTCGGCAAGCCAGGCGGCCAGTTCGCGGGGGGTGATGTGCTCCATCAAAACACGAAACGCGCCGGCTTTACGGCGTTGACCAGAGGCGCGATACAGGTTTCGAAAAGGTCCTCGGTCTCGAACACCCCCGGCTCCACCATGACCACCCGGCGCGCCTCCATCACGGGCGGTTCACCCACCACCGCCAGCAGCCGGCCACCAGGACGCAGGCTCACCAAAAGGGGTTCCGGCAGCACCGGTGTGGCGCCGGTGAGCACGATGACATCGTAGGGAGCGTGTTTATCCCAGCCGCGCGCGGCATCCCCCACTTCCAGGGTGATGTTGGTGAATTCATGGGCGGCGAGTTTCTGCTGCGCCTCCGCGGATAGGGCGGGGATGATTTCCACACTCACTACGTGCCGGGCGAGGCTTGCCAGAAGCGCCGTGAAATAGCCGCTGCCGGTGCCCACTTCCAGCACCTTGTCGGTGGGCAAAAGACGCAATTCCTGCAGCATGCGCGCCTCGAGTTTGGGCGCGAGCATCGTCTGGCCGTGGCCGATGGGAATTTCCAGATCGGAAAAGGCAAGGCTGCGGAAGACGGGGGGCACATATTCCTCCCGCTTCACCCGGTAGAGAAGGTCGAGCACGGTCTGATCCAGCACGCCCCAGGGACGAATCTGGCTTTCCACCATGTTGAAGCGGGCCTTTTCCAAGTCCATGGATTCCTCCAGGTTTTTTCCTTGTGCTTCCTTGCGATTATTCCACAAATGCCGTACCTTTGACGGACTCGCTGGGGGTCTCCCGCAAGGGAGTGAGAAATACCCTTTGAACCTGATGCGGTTGATACCGCCGTAGGGAAGCGACGGTCCCCCTCCGCCGCTGCCACCCCGACCTGGAGCGCGCCATGAATGCCAATCCCCGATTCCTCGCCGCCACCGCCACGGTGGACGAAGCAGCCATCAAGCCTTTCCCCAACTCCCGCAAAATCTACGTGGAAGGCTCGCGTCCCGACATCCGCGTGCCCATGCGGGAGATCCGCCAGTCGGACACGCCGGCCTCCTTCGGCGCGGAAAGGAACCCGCCCATCTTCGTCTATGACACCTCCGGCCCCTACACCGACCCGGCGGTGAAAATCGACATCCGCAAGGGCCTGCCGCCCCTGCGCCAGAAATGGATCGAGGAGCGGGGCGACACCGAGGAGCTGGCAGCGCCCAGCTCCGCCTATGGGCGCGCGCGCCTTGACGACCCGCGCCTTGCCGAACTGCGCTTTCAGCTCACGCGCAAACCCCGCCGCGCCAAGCCCGGCATGACGGTCACCCAGATGCACTATGCGCGGCGGGGCATCATCACGCCGGAAATGGAATTCGTCGCCATCCGCGAGAATCTGCGGCGACAGGAATATCTGGAATCCCTGCGCGCCGCCGGGCCCGGCGGCCGGCGCATGGCGGAACTGCTGACGCGGCAACACCGGGGAGAGGCCTTCGGCGCTGCGATTCCGGAGACCATCACGCCCGAATTCGTGCGCGAGGAAGTGGCGCGCGGCCGCGCCATCATCCCCGCCAACATCAATCATCCGGAATCCGAGCCGATGATCATCGGCCGCAACTTCCTCGTCAAGGTGAACGCCAACATCGGCAACTCCGCGGTCTCCTCGGGCATCGGCGAGGAAGTGGAGAAGATGACCTGGGCCATCCGCTGGGGCGCGGACACGGTGATGGACCTGTCCACCGGCAAGCACATTCATGAAACCCGGGAGTGGATCATCCGCAACAGCCCGGTGCCCATCGGTACCGTGCCCATCTACCAGGCCCTGGAAAAGGTGGACGGCCGGGCGGAGGAGCTCACCTGGGAAATCTTCCGCGACACGCTCATCGAGCAGGCGGAGCAGGGCGTGGATTACTTCACCATCCATGCCGGCGTGCTGTTGCGTTACATCCCGCTGACCGCCAACCGTCTCACCGGCATCGTCTCCCGGGGCGGCTCCATCATGGCCAAGTGGTGTCTTGCCCACCACCAGGAAAACTTCCTCTACACCCATTTCGAGGAAATCTGCGAAATCATGAAGGCCTATGACGTGGCCTTCTCCCTCGGTGACGGCCTGCGGCCTGGCTCCATCCATGACGCCAACGACGAGGCCCAGCTTGCCGAGCTGAAGACTTTGGGCGAGCTCACCCGGATTGCCTGGAAGCATGATGTGCAGGTGATGATTGAAGGCCCCGGCCACGTTCCCATGCAGCTCATCCGGGAAAACATGGACAAAGAGCTCGCCTGGTGCCACGAAGCCCCCTTCTACACCCTGGGACCGCTCACCACCGACATCGCCCCCGGTTATGACCACATCACCAGCGCCATCGGCGCCGCCCAGATCGCCTGGTATGGCACCGCCATGCTGTGCTACGTCACGCCCAAGGAACATCTGGGGTTGCCCAACAAGCAGGACGTGAAGGAAGGCATCATCACCTACAAGCTGGCGGCGCATGCAGCGGATCTGGCCAAGGGCCATCCGGGCGCCCAGATCCGCGACAATGCGCTGTCGAAGGCGCGCTTCGAATTTCGCTGGGAGGACCAGTTCAACCTCGGCCTAGACCCTGACCGGGCGCGGGAATTCCACGACGAAACCCTGCCCCAGCCGGGCGCCAAGCTCGCCCACTTCTGCTCCATGTGCGGGCCCCATTTCTGCTCCATGCGCATCACCCAGGACGTGCGCGAATACGCCGCCCGACAGGGCATCGGTGAGGAAGAGGCGCTGCACCGCGGCATGGAGGAAAAGGCCCGGGAGTTCGTGCAAAGCGGCGGCGAGCTCTACCGCAAGGCGTAAGGCCCCAGGCGGCGATGGACCGGGCGGTATAATGCCCCTTTTCCGGGAGCCGCCTTGGACATCGTTTTACTCCTCAAAGCCCTTTTGCTCGGTGTTGTCGAGGGGCTGACCGAGTTTCTGCCGGTCTCCTCCACCGGCCATCTGATCCTCGTCGGTGATATCCTCGATTTCAACGACGAGCGCGGCAAGGTCTTCGAGATCGCCATTCAGCTTGCCGCCATCCTCGCCGTCTGCTGGGATTACCGGGCGCGGCTTGCGCGCCTTGCCCAAGGCTTCTTGCGCCATCCCCGGGAGAGCCGCCTCGTCTTTCATCTGCTGGTGGGTTTTCTGCCCGCCGCCGCCTTGGGCGTGATGTTCCATCACGCCATCAAGACCTATCTCTTCAACCCGGTGACGGTGGCCGCCGCCCTCATCGTGGGTGGGCTGGCCATCCTCTACATCGAGAAACGGGTCTATGCGCCGCGGGTGGAAACGGTGGATGACATGAGCTGGCAGCAGGCCCTGAAAATCGGCTTCGCCCAGTCGCTGGCGATGTTTCCCGGCGTATCCCGCGCCGGAGCCACCATCATGGGGGGGATCGTGTTCGGTCTGTCGCGGCGGGCGGCAACGGAGTTTTCCTTCTTCCTTGCCATCCCCACGATGTTTGCGGCGACCTTCTACGACGTGTACAAGAACTGGCAACTCCTGTCGGCGCCCGATCTGCCCGTGTTTGCCGTGGGGTTCGTCGCTTCCTTTGTCGCCGCGATGCTGGCGGTAAAGGCGCTGTTACGCTTCGTCTCCCACCACAGCTTCATCCCCTTCGCCTGGTACCGCATCGGCCTGGGGCTTGTCGTGCTTGCCTATTATCGCGACGTCTGGCTGGGCCGCCTTGGCTGACCCTCAGGCTGCGGCCGCGGCGCGCGCGTGCACGAAGCGCTCGATGTGGGCGAGGAGCTCCTCCTCCTGGTAGGGCTTGCCCAGATAGACGTTCACCCCAAGCTCCCTGGCGTAGTTGCGGTGTTTTTCCGCCGTGCGCGAGGTGACCATGATGATGGGGATGTGGCGGGTGCGGGGATCGCCGCGCACGTTCTTGGTCAATTCGAAGCCATCCATGCGGGGCATCTCGATGTCCACCAACATCACCGCCGGCAGGGTTTCCTGCAACTGCTGCAGGGCATCCACCCCATCCTTGGCGGTGAGCACCTGGTAGCCTTCCTTGGCAAGCAGCCGGCCCGTGATCTTGCGCACCGTGAGGGAATCGTCCACCACCATGATGACGGGCGCCGCCGCGACCTCCTTGGTGGGCTTGACCACCTGCGCCGCCACGTGGGGCGCTTCCCGGTGGGCAAGCTGGACGGGATTGATGATGAGGACGATCTGGCCGTTGCCCAGCACGGTGGCACCGGAGATCCCCGTCACCCGCGCCAGCTGCGGGCCGATGTTCTTGATGACGATCTCCTGGTTGCCCTCCAGCGCATCTACATGCAGCGCGCAACGCTGACTGCCGCTGCGCAGGAGCATGACGGAGCTGTAGAGTTTGGCCTCCGGCTGCGTCGATTCATCGCCCAAAAGCCGCGGCAGATAGTGCAGGGGATAGACATTGTTGAGCCATTCCACCTGCCCCTTGCGATAGGCTTCGGCAAGAGGTTCCGGCCGCAGCTCCTGCACCTGCTCCACCATGCTCGACGGCACGGCATAAAGCCGGCCCCCCGCCTCAACCAGCACCGCCTGGGTTACCGCCAGCGTCAGCGGCAGATAGATGGTGAAAGTGGTGCCCCGCCCCGGCTCCGAGCTCACCTCGATGCGCCCGCCCAGACCGGCGATCTCGTTGCGCACCACGTCCATGCCCACGCCGCGGCCGGCGATCTGCGTCACTTCGGACGCCGTGGAGAAGCCCGGCTGGAAGATCATTTCCGTAAGCCGCGCCGCAGAGACCTCTTCATCGGCAGCGATCATGCCGCGCTCCACCGCTTTGGCACGCACCCGCGCAAGATCGATGCCGGCGCCATCGTCGCTCACCACCAGCACCACCTCGTTGCCTTCCTGGCGGGCGGTGAGGCGAATCTGTCCCGTTTCCGGCTTGCCCGCACGCGCCCGCTCCGCTTCGCCCTCCAGGCCATGGGCCACCGCGTTGCGCAGGAGATGCTCCAGGGGCGCGGTCATCTTTTCCAGGACACTGCGGTCCAGTTCGACGTTTTCGCCCTCGACGGCGAGCGCCGCCTTCTTGTCCAGTTCCTTCGCCGTCTGGCGGACGATGCGGTGCAGCCTTTCGGTGATGCTGGACAGCGGCACCATGCGGATGTTCATGAGCTGCTGCTGCAACTCGCGGGTCATGCGCGCCTGGGCGAGCAGCGCCGCCTCCACCTCGTCGATGTTCTTGAGCAGCGCCTGCTGCACGGTGGAAACGTCGTTAACCGATTCCGCCATCATGCGCGTGAGTTCCTGCAGGCGGGTGAAACGGTCGAACTCCAGCGGATCGAATTCCTGATGCGCGTCCTGCGCCATGGAGAGGCGGGACTGCATCTGCGTTTCCGCCTGGATTTCCACTTCGCGCAATTGCGCCCGCAGGCGGATCACGTTGTCGGTGAGTTCCTTGAGGGATTGCTTGAAGGCCCGCATCTCGCCTTCGATGCGGGAGCGGGCGATGCTCACCTCGCCGGCCTCGTTCACCAGCCGGTCCACGAGATCGGCACGCACGCGCAGCAGGGCGCGCGCGGCGTCGGTGTCGGCGACCGCAGCCGGCCGCAATTCCGTCGCCTGGGCGCGCAGACCCAGCACCACCGGCACAGGCCCCGGCGCGGGCGCCGGTTTGGTCTCCTCGGCCGGGGCTCCCCCCCGCAGTAGCGCCTCGTAGAGGTCGCCGATGCGATCGAAATGGGTTTCCAGTTCGTCGAAGAGGGCAGGCTCTGGCGCGCCCCCCTCCATGGCGGCGATGACCCGTGCCTCCATCTGATGGGTCATCTCCCCCAGACGCATGGCACCCGCCATGCGGGCCGAACCTTTCAAGGTGTGCAGGGCCCGCTGCAGCGCCTGCTGGGCGGCCTTGTCGCCGGGCGCGCCCCGCCAGGCGCGCAACTGGTTGCCGATGAAGGGCATGAGCTCCTGGGCTTCTTCGAGGAAGATGGGCAACAGGTCCGCGTCCAGGTCATCCCGCAGCCCGGGGGGCGCGGCCACCGGCTCAGGGGCTTTGGCAGTTTCCTCGGGCTTTCGCAAAGCTTCCCCGGACGACCCCGCGCGAGTAGCCGCCACGGTCTCCACCGGAGCCGGCGCTTCCGCTTGCCCAGGGGGCGGCGTTTCCGCCTCGACCAAGCCCGAGGCTTCCACCTCGGCATCCGCCGGCCCCTCCGCCTCCACCGCAGTGGGCGTCTCCACTGGGGCAAAGGCCGAAGCTTCCGCCTCGACATCCTTCGCTGCCGGCTCCTCGACCACGGTCGGTTCGCCCTCCGCCTCGGCCCGCGCGGCGACGGCCGCAGCCCGTCGGCTCGCCAAGGCCTCCACCAGGGCTTCGGCGGCGCTCGGTGCGCGCCGTTGCGCCACTTCCTCCACCATCTCTTTCAGCGTCCCGATGGTGCGGGTGAGGAGTTCCACTTCCTCCGCCGGCAGCAGGCGCGGGTGGTCCATGAGGTCCACCAGATACTGTTCGAGGGCGTAGGCGAGATCGGCCGGGGCAGCCAAGCCCACCGTGCTGGAAATCCCGCCCAGGGTGTGGGCCGCCCGCATGAACTCGTAGCGCACGGGCAAGACAGGCTCGGACCGCAGGGCAACAAGGCCGCTTTCCAGGCTTGCGAGGTGCTGCTTTGCCTCGGCGAGAAAGAGCTCGTACAGGGTGGTCGAGATGGGGCGCCCGCCGATGTCGATTTCGCTGGGGGTGGACGCGGGCAGCGTTTCGATGATGGCCTCGATGGCAGGCCCTTCGGCAACGGACGCGGCCTCCGCCACCTCCCCCGCCGGCACCTCCCGGGCCTCGGCGACTTGCGGCTTTTGCGCCGGCCCTGCGGCAACCGAAGCCCCCGAAGTCTGCTCTGGGGCAGCCGCCTCCGCGCCAGCCGGCTGGGCCCCAGTCTCCGCCGCCGACGGGGTTTCGGGCACCGGCGCCCCGCCGCCAGGAGGCGGCGGCGGTTCACCGCGCAGGGCCGCCGCCTTGGCGAGCAGCTCGGCAGCATCCACGGTGACATGACCTTCGCGGTTCAAGGTATCCACCCAGCCGACGAAGGCGTCATGGGCATGTTGGAGCATGTCGAGGAGGGCAGGCGTTGCATCCCGCTCCTCCTGCAGCCACTTGTTCATGGTCTGCTCGATGCCCCATGCCACCTCCCCGAGGTCGGTGAGCCCCACCATGCGGCCGGAACCCTTGAGGGTGTGGAACCCCCGCCGGATGGTGGTGAGGGCGGCATGATCCGACGGCGTAAGACGCACCTGGGCGAGCTGGCTGCGGATGGTGGCGAGCACCTCCTGCGCCTCCTCCAGATAGACTTCCAGCATCTCCCGGTCGATGACCTCCTCGCTCGCCGTGAGCAGCGCCGCGGCTTCCGCGGAGGGGGTGACGGCGGCCACCTTGGGTGCCACCAGGGCCGCCATGGCGGCATCCAGTTCTTCGCCGGCACTGCCACCGGAGAGGAGATCGAGCACCCGCGTGGCCTTTTCCTTGAGGGCGGCGTCGTCCATGAGGTCGGCATCCTGCTGGAGCAGCGCCACCTGGGAGAGCAGCGCTTCCCGGTTGGCGTCGGTAGGATCTGCCTTCCACGCGGCATAGAGGCGCTCCGCCTGCCGCTTCTGCTCTTCCAGGCCCGCCTCCACGCTGGCCAGGGGTGGCAGCACGGTCTCCTCTTCCGCTTCCCTCTCCTCTTCGCGGCGCTTCAGGCCCGGGAAACGTTTGATGACCGGTGCCAGAATCTCGAAGGCGTCACTGCGCCCATGCTGCACCGCCTCCACGTAGAAGCCGAGGCTGGACAGCCCTTCCGCCAAAAGCTCCAGTTCCTCCTGGGTGGGCTCGTAGGCGGGATCGGCGAAGCGGTCGATGAGACGCTGGCAGGCATTGAGGAGTTCTGCGGCGCGTTCCAGCTCGAGGATGCGCAGCGCCCCAGCGATCTGGTTGAGGTAAGGGGTGAGCCCGGGAATGTCGCCCCGCTTGCTGCGATCGCGGAAGAAGGCATCCAGCACCTGTTCCACATGGCGCAGATTGGTCTTGATCTCCGCCCCCACCTGGGCGAGCAGCAGCTTCTCCTGGGCGCGGCGCGCCATTTCGTCGAGCAGCGGCACGATTTCGATGCCTTCCAGGGGCTCGCCGGCCAATGCCGCCTGAAGCCGCCGGCATTGGACGTGGGCCTGGCCGACAAAGGCCGGGGAAAGCCGCGCGAAGTTCTCGACGGCGTTTTCCGCCAGCAGCAGGGCAGTGGCCATTTCCATGTCCACGCTTTCGTTGCGGGCGCCGCCGGCAAGCAATCGATCGGCGCCACTGCGGATGCCCTCGAGGAGCTCTGTGAGCGCCGCGTGGTTGAGGCCTTGCCCCTTTTCGGCAAGGCGCACGGCCTGGGCGTGGAAGTTTTTGAGGGCGTCGGGATTGCCGGCGGTGAACTTGAGCCAGGCATCCTTGGCCGCGGCGACGAGCTCGGCAAGCTCCCGCAGCAGCGGGCGCAGGCGTTCCATTTCCTCATCGACCGGGCTGCCGCCCACAGGCGCGGGCGCGAGGTAGGCCTCAAGCCCATAGGCCTCCTTCACCGCCGCCAGCCGCTCCGTGGCCGGCTTCGCCCGCGCCACGTGGTAGAGCACATCGCGCAAAAGCCGCTCCGCCACCTTGCTGGACCGCTCGGCAAGGCGCCGGATTTGTTGATCGATGCGGGCGCACAGGGACTTCAGCGGGAACGCGGGCTCAAGCCCCCCTTCGAGCAGGGCGTCCAGATAGGCCACTGCGTTCCACCAGAAGGTGCGGTTGGCCGGTTGCGTCTGGGTGGCCTCGATGGCCTCGAGGGCCGCCTTCATCTCCCGTAGGCCTTCCTTGTCCTCCGGGTTGCGCAGCCACTTGAGCAGGCCCTTCTGGTATTTCGTCCGCTCGCTGCGCACAAAGCGGGGGAAGCTCTCCTCGTCAACCGGCGACGGCCTCGCGCCCTTGGGCGCCCGCACGCTGAGGTCGGGATAGAAGAGGTCCGACTCGCTGATCCTGTCCACCCCGCGCGCCTCGAGCAGCAGGCGGTAGGTGGGAAACAGGCGCAAAGGCACGTCGGGCGCGCCGGCGAGCAGGTCGTCCAGATATTTGCCGATCGCGGTGAGTCCCTGATCGGCACGATCGAGGCGCTCCCCGTCCGCCTCCACCTCGCGCGCCTCCAAGGCGGCGAGAAGATTCTCCACCTCCTCGGCAAAGCGGCCGAGGCCGTCGAGCCCCACCATCTGCACTGCACCGGTCACCTGATGCAAATGGGTGCGGGCGAATTTCAGCGGTGTCGCATCGGCGGTGTTGCCGGCAAAGAGGGTGAGCTGTTCCCGCGCCTTGGCCAGCGCGGCGTCGATCTCGCCCTTGACCCAGGTGAGGGGACCGATGTCGAAATCCGAGGGTGTGGTCACGACCTGCTCCCGCTCGTGCTCAGGACAGCTTGAAGCCCGCGACGGAACCCTTCAGATCGGCCGCCAGCGCCGCCAGCTGGCCGATGGAGACCGCCGTCTGCTTGGTGCCTTCCGTGGTCTGGTTGGTGATGGCCTGGATGTCCTGCATGTTGCGCGCCACGATCCTGGCCATTTCCGCCTGGGCCTGGGTGCGCTGGGAAATGTTCTCGATGAGGGCAGCGAGCTCCCGCGACACGCGACCGATCTCCGCCAGCGCCTGGCCGGCGGCATCGGAAAGCTTGGCCCCTTCGACCACCCCCTGGGTGCTTCTCTCCATGGCCGCCACCGCGTCCTGGGTGTCGGTCTGAATGGTCTTGACGATGGCCCCGATCTGTTTTGTCGCCTCGCCGGAACGTTCCGCCAGCCGCTGCACCTCCTCTGCCACCACGGTGAAGCCCCGCCCGGCCTCGCCGGCGGAAGCCGCCTGGATGGCCGCATTGAGGGCGAGGATGTTGGTCTGCTCGGTGATGTCGGAGATGAGCTCCACGATCTCCGAAATCTCCTGCGAGGATTCGCCCAGACGTTTGATGCGCTTGGCGGTCTCCTGGATCTGTTCGCGGATTTCGTTCATACCGGCGATCTGGTTGTACACCGCCTCCTGACCCTTTTGCGCCGCCTCCAGGGATTGCTGTGCCACCCGCGCCGACTCGGCGGCGCTGGCCGACACTTCGTTGATGGATTCCGTCATCTGCAGCACGGAGGCGGAGGTTTCCTCGATCTCCTTCGACTGCCGCTGCGCCGCTTCGAGAAGCTGCGCGGAAATGCTCTGCGCCTGCTGGGTAGCCTGGGTCACCTGCTCGGTGGCCTTGTTGATCTCGGAGACCAAAAGCCGCAGCTCGTCGATGGTGTAGTTGATGGAGTCGGCGATGGCGCCGGTAATGTCCTCGGTCACCGAAGCGCGCACGGTGAGGTCGCCCTCCGCCAGATCGCCCATTTCATTGAGCAGGCGCAGAATCGCTTCCTGGTTGCGCTTGTTTTCCTCCTCGCTCTGGATCGCCCGGCGCCGCGCCTCGTTCACCACCGACCAGGCAAAGAGCACGGCGGCGAAGATGCCGATGAGGCCAAACAGGGCGGCAAGCCAAGGACCGGCAACGCGGCCGATGTTTTCATACGCCTGGGTGAGTTTCTGCGTGAGCAGCAGCAGTTTGTCGGAACCCACGAACAGCTCCCGTCCCGCCTGCTTGGCGTTCACCAGGTTCTGCATGTTGTTGAGGATGCTGTTGACGTTGGCGTAGAAGTCGTTGAACACCGCGTTCAGTTCTTTGAGTTTTTCCCGGGTATCCGGGTCCTTCACCGCGTTGATGCGCAAATCCTCGCTGCCGTTGAGGAGGGCCAGCAGCACGTCACGGAACGTGTTCGCATCCTTGCCCAAAAGGAAAGCGACCTCCGGATCGATCACGTCGGAAGACAGGAGGTTGTTGGCGTTCTTGGCCATGCGCTGGGTGAGCATGACCTGCTGCGAGGCCATGGACACGTCACGCACCGCGGCACCGGTCTGGGACATGAGGGAAACTACCTGTTCCGCCAGCTCCTGCATTTGCACATTGGCGGCATTGATGGCCGCCACCGCCCGGTTGAGCTCCACCAGGCTTTTTTCCTGCTGCAGAATCTGGTCGGTTTGGCGGGCCATGGGTTTCCAGGCCGCGTCCAGCTCCTTCAGGATGGGCTGGATGGAGGAGGGCGAGGCGGGCAGGGTGCCCTCGCCATACATGAGGCGCTTCAGATCCTGGTCGAAACGGTTCCTGGCGTCTTTCAGTTGTTTGAACGCCTCGGGGTTGCCCAGGACCGCCTGCTGGGCGCCCTTGGCCACCCGCTGGGAGAGCATCTGCATCTCCGTTGCCGTTCCCACGTACTTGGCCTTGTTGCCCACCAAGTAGGCGTTGAGGCCCAGCGTGCCCAGGGCAAGCAGGATGAACACCAGGGCGGCGACACCGGAATAGAGCTGCTGCTTTTCCGCAGGCAGGTGGCCGATGAGGGGCAGCTGGGTCGGCTCCTTGCCCGACAGCTTGCGCAACCCCTGCATGATCAGCGTGGTGTGCAGGGGCGCGGTTTCGCCTTTCTTGTTGCCGGCTTTCCTTGTGAACAATGCCATGATCCGTCTCCGTTCCTTGATCCCGTCCGTTTACCCCGCCCGGGGTGCCCGCCGGTCTAGATGCCGACGTTGAGAAATTCCGCCTGGGTCACCAGACCCTGCATGTTGAGTTCCTTCCAGATTTCCCCCTCCCCGTCCACGTATTCCGCACTCACCCAGGGCGGCAGCCCCTCTTCCTCACCCGGCGTGAGCTGGTCGGGGTGTTTGAGCCCCAGCATCTTCGCCACGACGAGGCCGGCATTGACACCGTAACGGGGATGGATGAGCAAAAGTCGACTGTCCACGCCGGGGGGCGTGGGTTGGCCGTAAAGATAATCGGCGAAATCCACGACACCGTAGAGCACGCCGCGCACATTGGCCACCCCCTGGAACCAGCGCCGGGTCAGGGGGACGGGGGCGAGCGACGGCAAGGGGATGACTTCCGCCACGTCGGAGAGAGTAACAAGCCAGCGTGTCTCGCCCACCAGGACCCCCACTTTGGAGGCCACCGCCGTCGCGCCCGCCGCCGTGGCATTTTGCAGGCGGGCAACGACGCTTTCCTGGAACTCCCTGAGACTGGTTTTTCTTGCCATGGAGGAGAATCAACCGAGGGCCGCGATCTTGCGCAGCAACTCGTCCGGATTGATGGGTTTGACCAGGTAATCCCGCGCCCCCTGGCGCATGCCCCAAACCTTGTCCGTCTCCTGGCCCTTCGAGGTGCACATGATGACGGGGATGTGCTTGGTTTCCTCGTCGCGGGTGAGGGCGCGCGTGGCCTGAAAGCCGTTCAACCCCGGCATCACCACATCCATGAGGATGAGGTCGGGGCGTTGGCTTTTCGCCTTTTCCATCGCCTCCTCGCCGCTTTCCGCCATGATCACCTGATAGCCCTGCTTGCTCAGGATTTCGGAAAGGAAGTGGCGTTCCGTGGGAGAGTCGTCAACGACCAGGACTTTGCTGATGGGCATGTTGCTTATCCTCTGTCTTTCGTGCTCGAAACCAAACTTACGCCGCCGCCGCGGGGCTTGCCAGCACGTGCTTGCGCACCGCCTGCAGCAGGCTTTCCTTGGTGAAGGGTTTGGTCAGATATTCGTCGGAACCGACCATGCGTCCACGCACGCGGTCGAACAGGCCGTCCTTGCTGGACAGCATGATCACCGGTGTGTTGCGGAAGCGCTGGTTTTTTTTGATGAGCATGCACGTCTGGTAGCCGTCCAGACGCGGCATCATGATATCGACGAAAATCAGATCCGGTTGATGATCGGCGATCTTGGCCATGGCATCGAAACCATCTTCGGCGAGGATGACCTCGCAACCCGCCTGGGCGAGAAAGATTTCCGCGCTGCGGCGGATGGTATTGCTGTCGTCGATGACCATCACCTTGACGCCAGCCAGTTTGTTTGTCTCAGCCACACAACCCCCAACCCACTCTCGTTATGTCGTCCGTAGCCGGGCCCGGTCTCGGCATTGTATAAGAAAATCAAGCCCTGCAAGGGGATTTTCTCAAGCAATACCCGAAGTTTTCCGGCCCCGACCCCCTGTAAAAAACCCGCCCGGCAAGCCGAGCAAGTTCCGTACCAGCCTCCAGGGTAGCTGGCGGCTAAGGGCTATAACGGTCGCAGGAAAAAATCCTTGAGGGGAAGTGGGCAAGGCGGCCGGGACGCCATGCCCAAGGCATGAAATGCGCCCCTTGAGCGAGGGGCCCGCCGGCACGGTCAGATTTCGAGGAGTTCGAAATCTTCCTTGCGCGCGCCGCAGTCCGGGCAGGTCCAGTTGGGGGGGATGTCTTCCCAGCGGGTGCCGGGGGGGATGCCGTCTTCCGGGCGGCCCTTGGCTTCGTCGTAGATGAAGCCGCAGATGAGACACATGAAAGTGCGATAGGGTCGGTCGTCGCTCATGGGGAGGAAAATCAGGTTAAAATGCAATTTTACCCGTGATCGGCGGGGCGGGATACCGCTTCGCCCCTGCCCATGCCTGATGCGCCGCCCATCGTTCTCTGCTTTGCCGCAACCGACCCCTCGGGCGGCGCCGGCATCCAGGCCGACGTTTTGACCCTGGCCGCCATGGGCTGTCACCCCTTGAGTGCCATCACCGCCATCACCGTCCAGGACACGGTGGGGGTGGAGGCCGTCCTGCCCCTGGATGCGGAATGGGTGGCGGACCAGGCACGGGCGGTGCTGGAAGACATGCCGGTGGCGGCCTTCAAGATCGGGCTTGTGGGCAGTGTGGAGAACATCGCCGCCATCGCCGAAGTGGTGGCCGACTACCCTGACGTTCCCTTAATCCTCGATCCGGTGCTCGCTTCCGGGCGGGGCGATGAGCTGGCCACCGACAACATGGTCTCCGCGCTCCTGGAACTCCTCATCCCGCAAACCACGCTGCTCACGCCCAACAGCCTCGAAGCGCGGCGCCTTGCCGGGGGCGAGGGGGAGGAAGAGGACACGCTCACCCTGGAGGAATGCGCTGCGCGCCTCATCTCCACCGGCTGTGAGTATGTCCTGATCACCGGCACCCACGAGCCCGGGGCGGAAGTCGTGAACACGCTCTTTGGCGAAGCGGGAGTGATCCGCCGCGACCGCTGGCCGCGGCTGCCCGGCAGCTTCCACGGTTCCGGCTGCACCCTCGCCTCGGCCATCGCTGCCGCCATCGCCCAGGGGGCGGACATCGTCAGCGCGGTGCGCACCGCCCAGGAATACACCTGGCACACCCTCAAACACGGTTTCCGGCCCGGCATGGGCCAACATCTGCCGGACCGGCTGTTCTGGGCGCGGGAGGAACCCGGGGAGGAGGATGAAAGCGAAGGTTGAAGGGCTTTATGCCCTCACGCCGGAGATGGCCGACACGGAACGCCTCCTGTTCCTGGTCGGCGAGGCTTTGGCGGGCGGGGCCCGCCTCGTGCAGTACCGCAACAAATCCGGCGATGTGGCGCTGCGCCACGAGCAGGCGACGGAGCTCAAACGCCTCTGCCACCGCCACGGGGTGCCCCTCATCATCAACGACGATGTGCGGCTTGCCGCCCTCACCGAGGCTGACGGCGTGCACCTGGGTGCGGAGGATGCGTCGCTACTGGAAGCGCGGGTCAATCTGGGCCCGGACAAACTCATCGGTGTTTCCTGTTACCAGGACCTCGCCCGGGCGGAGCGCCTCACCGCCGCAGGCGCCGACTATGTGGCCTTTGGCAGTTGTTTCCCCTCGCCGACGAAGCCCCATGCCCCGCTTTGCCCCTTGACGCTTATCACCGAGGCAAGGCAGAAGCTTGCGGTACCCATCGTGGCCATCGGCGGCATCACGCCGGAGAATGCCCCTGCCGTCATCGCCGCCGGTGCCCATGCGGTCGCGGTCATCTCCGCCCTCTTCGAGGCGCCGGATGTGCGGGATGCCGCCGCCCGCTTCAGCCGCCTCTTCGCAACCCGTTCCGATGAGGAGAAGTCCACTCGATGAGCTCCCGCAATGAAGAACTTTTCGAACGCTCCCGCCGCCTGATCCCGGGCGGTGTCAATTCCCCGGTGCGCGCCTTTCGCGCCGTGGGCGGCACGCCGGTGTTTTTCAAGCGCGGCCAGGGCGCATGGCTCTGGGACGAAGACGACCGGCGCTATGTGGATTACGTGGGCTCCTGGGGGCCCATGATCCTGGGCCATGCCCATCCCGAGGTGGTGGCCGCGGTGAAGGAAGCGGCGGAGGCTGGGCTCTCCTTTGGCGCCCCCACCGCCCGCGAGCTGGAAATGGCGGAGTGCCTCACCACGCTGCTGCCGGGTCTGGAAGAGGTGCGTCTGGTCTCATCCGGCACGGAAGCCACCATGAGCGCCATCCGGCTCGCCCGCGGCTTCACCGGCCGCAGCAAGATCGTCAAGTTCGAGGGCTGCTACCACGGCCACGCCGACAGCCTGCTGGTGAAGGCAGGCTCCGGCGCCCTCACCTTCGGACAGCCGAGCTCCGCGGGCGTCCCCGTGGAAGTGGCCGCCCACACCCTCACCCTCCCCTACAACGACACGGCGGCGGTGGAAGCGGTGTTCGCCGAGCTGGGGCCGCAGATTGCCGGCGTCATCGTCGAGCCCATCGCCGGCAACATGAACCTGGTGCTGCCTGCGCCGGGTTTTCTGGAAACCCTGCGCCGCCTCTGCAGCGCCCACGGCACCGTACTGATCTTCGATGAGGTGATGACCGGCTTCCGCGTGGGGCTCAAAGGCGCCCAGGGCCTGTTTGGCATTGCGCCCGACCTCACCACCCTGGGCAAGGTGATCGGCGGCGGCCTGCCCGTGGGCGCCTTCGGCGGCCGGCGGGAAATCATGGAACAGCTTGCCCCCAACGGCCCCGTCTATCAGGCCGGCACGCTGTCGGGGAACCCGGTGGCGGTGGCGGCGGGGCTCGCCACCCTGAAGGCGGTGATGGCGCCAGGCTTCTACGAGCGGCTGGCCGACACCACGGCGCGGCTCATGCAGGGGCTCACCGAGGCCGCCCACCGGCACGGCGTGCCCTTCAGCGCCCAGTCCGTGGGGGGGATGTTCGGCCTCTACTTCAGCCCGCGGCCCCCCACCACTTACCAGGAAGTGATGGCCTGCGACCGGGAAGCCTTCAACCGTTTCTTCCACGCCATGCTGGAAGCCGGGGTCTATCTCGCCCCCTCCGCCTTCGAGGCGGGCTTCGTCTCCGCAAGCCACGGCGAGGCGGAGCTTGCCTTCACCCTGGAGGCAGCCGAGCGGGCCTTTGCCAGCTTCTAGCCGCCCGTGCCCGCAATAAAAAAGGGAGGTTGAGGCCTCCCTTTTTTGCGGGCGAGATGCCGGTCTATTTGAGGCCGGCGATGTAGTTCGCCACGTCCTTGATTTCCTGCTCCGTCATGCGGTCGGCGATCATGCGCATCATCTTCGCCGGGTCGTTCTGCCGATCGCGGCTGCGGAAGGCCTTCAACTGGGCCACGATGTAGTCCGGATGCTGGCCCCCCAGGCGGGGATATTGCACCGGGATGCCGGCGCCGGTGGGCCCGTGGCAGCCGGCACACGCCGGCACACCGCTTGCCGCGTTGCCGCCCCGCCAGAGTTTTTCTCCGTTGGTGTAGGGCTGCTTGGCGGCACCCGGCTTGATGGGCTTCTCCGCGAAATAGGCGCCCAGGTTCACCATGTCCTCGTCGCTCAGGGTGGCCACCATCGCGCCCATGACCGCGCTTTTGCGCACGCCTTCCTTGTTGGGGTCGGCCAGTGCCGACTTAAAGTCGCGCAACTGCTTGGTGATATACTCGGCATGCTGGCCCGCGAGCTTCGGGTTGGCGGGCGTTGGGCTGTTGCCATCCGCTGCATGGCAGCCCGCACAGACCTGATTGACGATGGGTTCCGCCTTCGCGGGGTTGGGCTTGGCCGCCTGGGACTCGGCGTGGGCGACACCAAAGGCCAAGGCACCGGAAGCCAGGGCGAGGGCCAGGATGGATTTCATGGATAGCGCTCCTTCAAGCTTTTCTTGGAGTGGGAAGACGAGGCAAAACCCGATTTTATATCACAAACCCCGCTCCCCCAAGCCGCCTGCCGTCATGTCCCTCTTTTCCCGCCTCGCCTTCGAGAAGTCCGCGCACGGGCTTGCCGACCTGCCGGTGACGCGGCGGGAGATCGCCTTCGCCGGCCGCTCCAACGCAGGCAAATCCAGCGCCATCAATGCCCTGGCCGGACGCCGGGCTGCTTTCGTCAGCAAGACCCCCGGCCGCACCCAGCTCATCAATTTTTTCCGCATCGCCGACGGCGACTATCTGGTCGATCTGCCGGGCTATGGCTATGCCAGGGTGCCGGAGGCGGTGCGCCGGCAATGGCAGAAGGTGCTCTCCCGGTACCTGGAGGGGCGGCAGAGCCTGGTGGGGCTGGTGCTGATCATGGATGCCCGCCACCCCTTGACCCCCCTGGACCGGCAGATGATCCATTGGTTTTCGCCCACCCAACGGCCCCTGCATTGCCTCCTCACCAAGGCGGATAAGCTCTCCCGCAGTGAGGCGGCGCGCACCCTGCGCCTGGTGCAAAGGGAGCTCGCCGAAATCTGGCCGGCTGCCACGGTGCAGCTTTTCTCCAGCCTCAAAAAGGAAGGCCTCGTGGAAGCAGAAGCTGTACTTGCACGCTGGCTGGGGCGGGCCGCATGAATCCGATGGGCATAAAAAACCCCCGGTCAAAGGGGAGCAAAAACCGGGGGCAAAATGCCTTAATGGGATTAAGGCACCCGCTCAGGGAGGAGAAGCGGGAGACGGCATCGCTGCCATCCGTCTCTTGAGACCGGGGAGCAGAAAAATGGTTCCGCAACTTTTGCCGGAAACGCGGACGATCAGGCGCTTCCCATGGGCGTCCCCCTCCACGCGATCCCCCCACTAGAGGGGGCCGAAGGCCCGGTGAAGGGAGGGGGAGACCCTCGTCGTTGATGGACAACACTGGAGTCATGCCATGCACATCCTGGGAAGATTCCCCCAGCGGCGACCGCGCCGCATGCGGCGGGACGACTTTTCCCGCCGGCTGATGCGGGAGGCCCGTCTCACCGTCGATGACCTCATCTTGCCCGTCTTCGTCCTCGATGGGGAAGGACGGCGCGAGCCCGTGGCCTCCATGCCCGGCGTGGAACGCTTGAGCCTCGATGCCCTGCTGCCCGTGGCCGAGGAATGTCTCCGCCTGGGGATTCCCGCTCTCGCCCTCTTCCCCGTGGTGGACCCGGCCCTGAAAACCGCGGACGCGCGGGAGGCCTACAACCCGCAGGGTCTCATCCCCCGCGTGGTGCGGGCCCTCAAGGCGCGGCTGCCGGAACTGGGCCTCATCACCGACGTGGCCCTCGACCCCTACACCAGCCACGGCCAGGATGGGCTCGTGGATGCCACCGGCTACGTGGTCAATGACGAAACGGTGGCGGTGCTACAGAAGCAGGCCCTCGTCCACGCCGAGGCCGGTGCCGACGTGGTGGCGCCCTCCGACATGATGGATGGCCGCATCGGCGCCATCCGCGGCGCACTGGAGGAAAACGGCTTCATCCACACCCGCATCCTCGCCTATTCCGCCAAGTATGCCTCCAGCTTTTACGGGCCCTTCCGCGATGCGGTGGGCTCTGCCGCGAATCTGGGGGCGGGAAACAAATACACCTACCAGATGGATTGCGCCAATTCCGACGAGGCGCTGTGGGAAGTGGGGCTGGACCTGGCGGAAGGCGCCGACATGGTCATGGTCAAGCCCGGCCTGCCCTATCTTGACATCGTGCGCCGGGTGAAGGAGACCTTCGGCGCCCCCACCTTCGCCTACCAGGTGAGCGGCGAATACGCCATGCTCAAGGCCGCGGCGGCGCAGGGCTGGCTCGACGAGAAAGCCTGTGTGCTGGAGTCATTGCTCGCCTTCAAGCGGGCGGGGGCGGACGGCATACTCACCTATTTCGCCCTTACGGCCGCGCGCTGGCTCAAAGGGTGAATCAGCTCCCCTTGAGCCGCGCCTGGCGTTCCCGGTCAACGCGGATAATGTAACGCTGGATGCGCGCCTGGCCGGTGGCGGGTAGGTCGACGAAGCGGCACCCCACCCGCTTGAGCAAGCCGCCATGGCGCAACGCCAGGTCCTGCACGCTGCGCACCTCGAGGGTGACGAGGAAATCCCCCTCCCCGGGCAGGCTGAAGGTGGCGCCGGGATAGCGCGCCCCCACCTCGAGGGCGGCGGCCGGCGGGACGTTGACGAGGCCCAGGCCGCCAATGCTGATGTCTCCCACCTGCGCCTCCAGGATTTCCCCCGCCAGGGGCAGGCGGCAGAAAATGGGGGAACGCAAAGGCACCACCAGGCGGTAATACTCCCGCCGCTGCAGTTTGAGCACGGCCTTGGGCAGATGGGCGCGAAAGGCGGGCTGGCCCTGCCACTCGGCCTTTTCCAGGGGCCCGAGGGCGAACTGGACCTTCACCCGCTCGTGGCTGGTGATGCACACCAGATGGGTGGCCGCGAGCGCCCGGCGGTTTTGCTCCTCATCGACCCCCCAGTCGAGGAAGAGGGCATCCTCCCGGGGCTCCACGGCGAGCAACGTGGAGAGGAAGAATCGCTGACCGTGGTCGAAATAGACGGTGACGAGCTCCCGTCCCTTGGCCACGCCGCGCAGCACCTGGACGATTTCCTGGGGCGAACGCAGCAAAAAGCGCGCATACTCCGACTGATCGGCAGTCCAGTCGAGAGGGGCATCGGGCGGAGAAGCAGGCGGCTGCGGCATGGCAAAGGCACGCCATTTTGGCGCAAAAGCGCCTGCCCTGCCAGCCCGCCTTTTCCCTCAAGTCCGGCGCCATGCCGCCGTTATAGAATGGCATCATGTTTGGATTTCGCCGCCATCGTGCGAACCCTACACCAGGCGCTGCCGACGCCGCGGAGGCCCTTTGGGCGCGCACCATCGTGGACATTCCGGCGCCCCGTCGGGGATTGGCCGCCATGTCCGCCGAGCCGACGGAGCGGGAGGGGACATCGCAGATTTCCCTGGCCGAGGAAAAATTCAAAATCCGCTTCGCCAGCACCCCGGACCGCCGCGAATCGGCCAGTCTGCTGGTGAAAAAGATGTATGCCTGGCGCGGCTATGCCACGGACGATGTCGCCAGCCAGCAGGAGGCCAACCGCATCACCCTGGTGGCCTCCTACCAGGAGCGGGTGATCGGCACCCTCACCATCGGTTTCGATTCCCCCGCGGGGCTGCTTGCCGATCAGATGTACAAGGAGGAGGTGGACCGGTTGCGCGCTGAGGGTCGCCGGGTGGGGGAATTCATCAAGCTGGCGGCCGACCGCGACATCCACTCCATGCGGGTGCTGGCCGCCCTCTTCCACCTCGCCTACATCTACGGGCGCAAGATTCACCAGTACACGGATGCGGTGATCGAGGTCAATCCCCGTCACGTGGGCTTCTACGAAAAGATTCTCGGTTTCCGCCAGATCGGCCCGGAACGGATATGTCCCCGCGCCCGGGCCCCCGCCGTGCTGCTCTCCCTGTCCGCGGACTACGTGGCGGAGAAAATCCGCCAATTCGGCGGCCAGCGGGAAAAGGCCCACGGCGAGCGTTCCCTCTATCCCTGGTTCTTCAGTCCGGAAGAGGAAGAAGGCATCACCCGCCGGCTTCTGGCCGGGCGCTGAACTTCCTCACGCGGAACATGAGCTTTGCCACCCAACCCCTTGTCTTTGATCGACATCAAAGAGCAAGCCATGCATAATGCATGGATGCGCCGCCTCTTTGGCTTCCTTCTGGCTTTCGCCGCCGGGCTTGCCCCCGCCGCCGTTTTCGCCGATGCGGCGGGCGAGGCGCTGGCGCAAAAGGTCTATGACCGGCCCAACGGCAACGATGCCGTCAGTGTGCTCACCATGTCCCTCACCCAGCCGGGGCGGCCGCCCCGCAACCGGCGCATGATTCTCTATCGCCTTGACAAGGGCCCGGGGGAGGTGGCCTCCCTGATCCGCTTCACCGAGCCGGAGGATATCGCCGGCACAGGCCTGCTCACCCTGGATCACAAAAGCGGTGACAGCGACCAGTGGATCTATCTGCCCGCCATGGAGCGGGTGCGGCGCATCGCCGCCAATCGCAAGGGCGGGCGCTTCGTCAACTCCGAGTACTACTACGAGGATCTGCGGGAGCGTAAAGTGCACCAGGACCGCCACCGCATCATCGGCCGGGAGACGGTCAACGGCATCCGCTGCGAGGTGCTGGAAAGCATCCCCGCCGAGGCCGGCAATTCCGCCTACCTCAAACGGGTGAGCTTCGTCGATCCCGACACCCTGCTCGTGATGCGGGTGGATTTCTACGAGAGGAACGAAAGCGAGCCCAGCAAGCGCCTCCTCGTCAACGCCTTCCGCCGGATCCAGGGTTACTGGACCGTCACCGACAGCACCATGACCGATCTCAGCAATGGCAACGCCACCCGGCTGGTCGTGGAAAAAATCCAGTATAACCGGCGCCTGCCGGCGCGGCTGTTCACCGTCGAAGTGCTGGAAGACGAAAGCCTGGAAGAAGACTACCGTCCCTGAAGTGGAGGAGCCCATGAAACCCGTTCCCCTTCTCCTTGCCGCGCTGCTTGCCGCGCTGGCGCTACCCGCCACCGCGGCGGACGACGAACCCACCGAGACCCCCACCAAGGCGAAGAAAACCAGGCCCAGCAAGGCCCGGGAGAGCGGGCCCCGCCTCAAGCTGGAACGGGTGAAGGTGGAGGTGGGGGATTTCCTCGACGCCGGCGCCCCTTCGGGCAGCCATTACGGCCATCTCACCGCCAGCGTCAACTGGCAGCCCACGCGCGCCTGGGAGCTCCAGGCCTCGGCGCGCATCGATGGCTATGACCAGAGCGACCCCCGCGCCGACCGGCTGCGCGCGGACACCGGGGAGACCTTCGTCCGTTATCGCGGCGAGGGGCTGCGGGTGACCCTGGGGGCGCAGAACATCCTCTGGGGCCGCACCGATGAGATTCCACCCATTGACCGTCTGTCGCGGGTGGATGCCAACCGCCTGAACCTCGACCCCCTTGCCGAGCGCCGCCGGGCCGTGGGCGCCCTGCGCCTGGAAAAGACCCTCGACGACTACAAGCTCGACGTGGTCTGGGTGCCGGTGTTCCAACCGGCAGAACTGCCCCGTTGGGAAAATGTGTGGCACCCGGTGGACCGCCGCCGCGGGCGCATCCTCGGCGTGGACCCGGCGTTGTTGCCGCCGGCCCTGGTGCAGAATGCCACCTTCGGCGAGGACAAGCACGGCGCCGGGGGCGGCGGCGTGCGTCTCACCCGCAGCGGCGCCGGTTTCGACTGGGGCGTGTCGCTGCAGCGGGCACGCCAGTCCACGCCTTATTACCGCTTCAACCGGTTCGCGCCGGGCCTGCCCACCTTCACCGCCGTGCACCCCATGGCCACGGTGGCGGGGCTGGAAGGGGAATTCCAGTGGAAGGGCGCCACCTTTCGCCTGGAGGCGGCGCGCACCTCCGACGCGCCGGTCACCACCACCACCTTCGACTACCGCCTGGTGCCGGCCACGGATGTGGTGGCCGGTGTGGAATTCTTCCCCGGCGACCGGGATACCCGCATCACCTTCCAGCTTGCGAGCCACCACCTCTCAACGCCGGAGCCGATCCTCGAGCGCAAGACCTTCCACGCCGCCACCGTGGACGTGGAACATCCCTTCGCCCAGGATCGCTGGCGCTTGAACCTGCGCGCCCTGGTGGGCCTGAACCACCGGGATAACTACGTGAGCCCCCGCCTCACCTACCGGGGCTTTGAGCCCCACGAGTTCTACATTGCCGGGCATTTCTTCGGCGGGGACGAAGGGGGAATCGGCGGTTTCCACCGCGACCATGACCTGGTGGTGATCGGGTGGCAGGTCCGCTACTAGAGCGCCTGCGGCAGTTCCTGCTGCCGTGGTGGGGGGCGGCGCTGATCCTTGCCCTCCTGAACCTCGCGGCGGTGGGCATCATCGTCACCCGCCTCGAATTCAACAACGCCCCGGAACTCTACTACCCGCCGGACGGACCGGCGACCCTGCTGGAAAAACGCCTACGCCAGCAATTCCCGGAAGACGAGACCGTGGTCGCCGTCTTCCAGGGGGAGGGGCTGTTCACCCCCGAGTTTCTCCGCCGTCAGCATGAGGTGGCCAGGCAACTGGCGCGTCACCCCCTGGTGGACCGGGTGTTCGCCGTCACCACCGTGGACCACATCGCCGGCACGGAGGACGGCTTCACTGTGGAGCGCCTCATCGACCCGGAAGGGCTTGATGGGCAGAGTCCCGCCGACCTCTCCCGCCGGGTGCTCACGGACCGCTTCGCGCCGGGCTTTCTCGTCGCGAAAGACGGCTCGGCGTTGGCCATCGTCGTACGCCCGCGGCCCTTGAGCGAAAGCCGCCAGCGTC
This sequence comes from Burkholderiales bacterium, assembly GCA_023511995.1. Classification (NCBI taxonomy): domain Bacteria; kingdom Pseudomonadati; phylum Pseudomonadota; class Betaproteobacteria; order Burkholderiales; species Burkholderiales bacterium. The sequence continues at coordinate 9,511 of JAIMAL010000021.1, read as the reverse complement.
AGGCACTGGAAAGCGCCGTCTATGAAGCGGTGAAGGCCGCGGGAATCCGGCCACAGCTTGCCGCAGTGGCCGGCACCATCCCCCTGGATGCCGCCGAGCTGCGTTCCATGCTGGTGGACACCACGGCGCTTCTGCCCATCGTCATGGGTCTTTCCCTGCTGCTTCTCTATTGGGTGGTGGGCCGTCTCGCGCCGGTGGTGATCGGTGCCGTGACCATGGTGACGACCATCACCGTGACCGTGGCCACCTCCGCCTATCTGGGCAAGCCCTATACCCTGGTCACCGCCATGGTGCCGCCCCTGCTGGCCGCCTACAGCACCACCGCCCTCATCCATTTCTACGCCGCCCTGGCGCGGGCGCGGGAGAGGGGCATGCGCCGGCCCAGACGGGTGTTGTGGGCCCGCGAGGAGGTCCATCTGGCGGCCCTGTTCAACGTGCTTACCACCCTTGCCGGCATCTCGAGCCTCTATTTCACCTCGGTGCCCCCCATCCAGAATTACGCCATGATCGGCGGCATGGGGGTGGTGCTGATTTACATCGTCGTTTTCCATCTCGTGCCGCCCCTTTTGGTGCGCTTCGATCGCGGCCCCTGGCCCAGCGGCAAAACGGTTCTCTCGGTCACCGACAAAATCGCCTTCAGGATCGCCACCTTCTCCATGCGCCATGCCGGCTGGGTGGCCGCGGGCATGGGGCTGCTGGTGGTCGCCGCCTTCCCCCTCGTGCTCAAGGTCACGCCGGAATCGGACCTCTTCAAGTTTTTTCCCGACTCCCATCCGCTGACCGTTTCCACCCGCCTCACCGAAGACAAACTCACCGGCGTCATCGGCCTGGAGGTGGTGTTCGAGGGCAAGGAGCGGGACACCTTCAAGCGCACCACGGTGCTCGCCCGCCTCAAGGCATTCCAGGACTGGCTCGACAAGCAGCCGGAGGTGGGTCGCACCCTGTCCATGATGGACCTCGTGGAGGAGATGAACTGGGCCTTTCACGGCGAGGAGGACGCCTACCGGCGCCTGCCCGGCGATGACCGTTCCCTGGCGCAGCTTCTCCTCATCTACGACGGCCGCGACCTGCAGGAGCTGGTGGATCGGGACTACCGGCAAACCCGCATTGTCATGAACCTCAAGGTGCACGGTGCAGTGGCCATCGGTGAGGTGATCCAGCGCATCCGCAGCGAGCTTGCGGGGCGCGACCTCGACGGCCTCACCTGGGATGTGGCCGGCTGGGGCAGGCTTTTCGCCGAACAGAACGACCTTTTGCTCTCCGGTCAGCTCAAAAGCTTTCTGTTCGCCTTCGTCAGCATCTTTCTGCTCTTAAGCCTCGCCTTCCGTTCCTGGCGGGGAGGCTTTCTGGGCCTCATCCCCAATCTCGCCCCCATCTTTTTCATTTTTGCCGTGATGGGCTATACCGGAATGCACCTGGACATGGCCACCGTGCTCATCGCCGGCGAATTGCTGGGCATCACCGTGGACGACACCATCCACCTCTATCATGGCTATCAGGCCCGCCTGGCCCAGGGGCTGCCCCACACCTTTGCCGTGGCGCGCAGCTTCGAAGCCTCCGGGCGGGCGGTGCTGGCCATCTTCGTGCTGCTCACCGCGCAGTTTTTGCTGTTCACTGGCTCCCAGTTCCAGCCCACCGTGGACTTCGGTCTCATGTCCGCCACCGGGCTCATCGCAGGGCAGTTCTTCGAGCTGGTGCTGCTGCCGGCACTCCTCGTTTTGTGGTATCGCCACCACCGGAACAAACTGCGCCGCCAGTGGGAAGCGCGGCATCCCCGGCTGGCGGCGCGGAGGAGCGGGCGATGAAGCACTGCCGCCGCTGCCTAATGCCCGCCAAGGTGCCAGGCGCCGACCTGGACCAACGGAGGGTATGCGCCTTCTGTCGCGCCTATACGCCCGCGGCGAAGGCGCGCAACGAGGCCCTCTCCCGCGCCGGTGACGCGGACCTCGAGACCGCCCTCCACACCGCGCGGGGTCAGGGGCCCGACAACTGCCTGATGTGCTGCCTGAACGCTGGATCCCGGAAACGCGCACCTTCCCCAGCAACGACACGCAGTCCAGGGCGGAGGCCGAAGGGTTCATCCGCAAGGCGCTGGAGCCTGGGGGAGGAGCAGGGATTCGCCGATAGCCACCCCCGGCCATTGCTCGCAGGCGCGGGAATCCGCTTGCCCCTGCTGGGTCGCGACCTGTCCCGGGTGCTCACCGGGTATGCCCAACGTCATGGGGCAAGGCGTTAATCCGGAAAAAGAGCGTGGACGACTTCGACTACGAACAGGCCTTCTCCCGCAACATCGGCTGGCTTACCGCAGAGGAACAGCAGCGGCTGCGGGGCAAGCGGGTGGCCATCGCCGGCCTGGGCGGCGTGGGGGGATTTCACCTCCTGACCCTGGCTCGCCTGGGGGTGGCGGCCTTCCACATCGCGGATTTCGATCACTTCTCCCTGGTCAATTTCAACCGGCAGGCCGGTGCCACCCTCTCCAGTCTGGGGCGGCCCAAAGCGGAGGTCATGGCCGCGCTGGCCCGCGACATCAACCCGGAACTCAACCTCCGCATTTTTCCCGAGGGGGTCACGGCGGACAACGTCACCGACTTCCTGACGGGCGTGGATCTCTACGTGGATGGCTTGGACTTTTTCGCCTTTGCCGCGCGGGAACTGGTGTTCGAAGCCTGCGGTCGCCTTGGGGTGCCCGCCGTCACCGCCGCACCCTTGGGGATGGGCACCGCCCTGTTGAATTTTCTGCCGGGAAAAATGACCTTCGAGGAATATTTCCGGCTCAAGGGACTGCCCGAGGAAGAGAAGGCCCTCCGTTTCCTCATCGGGCTTGCGCCCGCCGCTTTGCAGCGGCGCTACCTGGTGGAACCGGGGGCCGTGGACCTGGCCGCCCGGCGGGGGCCCTCCACCGTCATGGCCTGTCAGCTCTGCGCCGGGGTGGCGGCCACCGAGGCCCTCAAGATTCTCCTGGGGCGCGGGCCGGTGCGGGCGGCGCCCTGGGGTTTGCAGTTCGATGCCTACCGCAACCGCTTCACCCGCACCTGGCGTCCCGGCGGCATGCGCAATCCGCTGCAGCGGCTGCTCCTTGTCCTCACCCGCCGCCGGCTCGCGGCCTACGCCGCCGCCCGCCCGCCGGAGGAACCCGCCCCCACCACGGTGATGGAAAAAATCCTGGAGCTGGCCCGTTGGGCCCCGAGCGGCGACAACACCCAACCGTGGCGCTTCGAAATCCGTGACGAGCGGCACCTCGTCATCCACGGTTTCGACACGCGGGAGGACTGTGTCTATGACCTGGACGGCCACGCCAGTCAACTGGCCATCGGGGCGCTGCTGGAAACCCTGAGTCTTGCCGCCAGCCGCTTTGGCCTCCGCGCCGAGGTGCGCCGGCGGCTCGACAGCCCCGAGACCCGGCCCACCTTCGACGTCGAGCTCGTACCGGAGGCACAGCCTGCCCCCCACCCCCTGGCGGACTTCATCCGCCAACGCAGCGTGCACAGGCGGGCATTTTCGACGAAACCCCTCACCGATGCACAAAAGCGGGCGCTCACTGACGCCGCCGCGCCGGAGTGCGAAGTGGTCTGGCTGGAAGGCTGGGGCAAGCGCGGCCGGGTGGCCCGCCTCCTCTTCGACAACGCGAAGCTGCGCCTGACCCTGCCCGAGGCCTACCGGGTGCACCGCGCCGTCATCGAGTGGAAAAGCCGCTTCAGCGTGGACAAGGTGCCGGATCAGGCAGTGGGGCTCGACCCCCTCACTCTGAGGCTCACCCAGTGGGTGATGGCGAGCTGGGAGCGGGTGCAGTTTTTCAACCGGTTCCTTTTGGGCACGCTGCCGCCGCGGCTGGAGCTGGACCTGCTTCCCGGGCTTTTCTGTGCCGCCCATTTCGCCCTGCTCCTGCCCAGGCCCCCGTCGGGCATCGACGACTACCTCGCCGCAGGCCGCGCCGTGCAACGTTTCTGGCTCACGGCCACAAAGCTTGGGCTTAGGCTGCAGCCGGAAATGACTCCCTTGATCTTCGCCCGCTACGCCCGCGAAGGCAGGAGCTTCTCCCAAAGCCCCCACGCCCTGCCCGCCGCACGGGAAATCGCCACCCGCCTGGAGGCCCTCCTGGGAAGCGGGACATCCCGCGCCGTTTTCCTGGGTCGCATCGGCAACGCGCCGCCGCCTCGGGCGCGCTCCCTGCGCCTGCCCCTGCCCGCCCTGCTCACGAGCAGAGCAGGCCGGAAGGATCCGGCATGAGTCCCTGCCGTGCGGCCAGTTCGCGCCCCTTGCCGGAATCCCCGGCCCCGCCCGGGAGCTTGTCGGATTTTTTTACACTCGCGCCCAAGCGAAACCCGGGGCGATCCCCTATCCCGTTGTTTTCAGGATCATTTTAATTTCTGGCATGCCGCTTGCTTAAGGGCGGGTGTGGTAAAAACCCGGAGGCGCCGCCTCTCAAGCAACCTGAAACAGCGTAAGGAGAGAATCATGAAAACCCCCTTCACCAAACTGCTCGCCGCTGCGGCGGTTGCCGCCGCGCTCGCGCCGGCCAGCGCCTCCGCGGCTTTCCTAAACAACTGGTACCTGGATCCCGATGGAGGGGGTCCTGCGGGCAAGGTCCTCATCAACCAATACCTCGATCTGACCGGTTTCAGCTATATCCAGACCACCCCGACGGGGGGTTCCTCCTTCACCTTCAAAGACGATGGGGTGTTCATCCTTTCCGGCCACGACGGAGGAAGCTCCCTGTTCTCAGGGCCACCCACTCGCGAGCTCACCGCAGTGTATGCCGGTGGGACGGGAAGCGGTTCTTTTGGCGGGAGCTTCACGTTTAATGCCGGCGGGATCCTGAACCTGTACAGCGACACGTCGTTCGATTACGGGTCCACCACAGGCATTTACGGCGCAAACAATGGGACCAACTTCGCCACCCTCGTCCAGGTTCCGGGAGGGGGCGGGCTTGTTAACGCCTCGGGCATCCCCAACGGGTTCCTGACCGCAATCTTCCAGGTGACGTCTCTTGCGCCTGGCTATGCCTTCGCGCCAGACGGCGTGACCGATCTTTCCACCTACCTTGTCAATGGGCCTCTGCTGTTCGGCTTCACGACCGTGAATGCCAGTTACAACAGCAACCCGACCACGACCATGAGGGACGAAGTTGCCATTCAGCTCGCCGGGAACACCCTGGCCAATTACACCAACACGCCGCCCAAGGACTTCTTCGTCGGCAACAACGGTCAATTCCGGCTGGCGGTGCCGGAGCCCGGCAGCCTCGCCCTCCTGGGTCTGGGTTTTGCGGGCATGGGTTGGCTCGCCCGCCGGCGAAAAGGGTAAAAACAACAGGGGCCTGGCCCCACGATCCACCCTCGGAACCCCGCTTGTGCGGGGTTCTTTTTTGCCCGCCTTTTGCCGGGTTTCTCCCCTTCCCGGTCACGGCCCCTCGCGGGCGACCGCGCCCTCGCCTTAAGGGGCGCTCGGCGGGCGGCGAGGCTCCCTTGAGCCCATGGGCCGGCCGCCAGGGCTCAGCCACCCCGGGGGTTCAGAGGGATTTGCGCAGGGCGCGGGCCTCGGCCTCTTCCGGGAAGGGCTGCCGGCGGGCAAGCGCCGCATCCAGCTCCCGCGCCGCGCCCAGCCGGTCGCCGGCTTGGCCCAACGCCACCCCATAGTGGTAGCGCAGGCTGGGAAGCTCCGGCCGTTTTTCCACCGCCTGGCGCAACAGGGGCAGCGCCCGCTTCACTTCCCCCCGTCGGGTGAGCACCCAGCCCAGGGTATCCATCACCAGGGGATCCTCCGGCGCAGCTTTGAACGCCCGCTCGGCGGTGGCCAGCGCCCGGGGGTCGGCAAGCTCCAGGTACACCAGGGCGAGGTTATTGAGGAGGGCGGCCTGCTCCGGATGCCGGGCGAGCAGGGCTTCATAGGCGTCGCGGGCAGCCGGCCAGCGGCGGCGCACGACCGCATTCTCGGCGGCGTAGAGGCGGACGGCGTCCTGGTCGGGATGGGCCTCGAGCCAGTCGGCCAGGCGCGCGTCGGCCTCCGCCGCCCGGTTGGCGAAAAGCAGGGCCTGGTGCAGGCGGATCACCTGGGTGCCCGCGTTGGGATCCAGAGCCAGCGCCTTGGCGAAGGATTCCACCGCCGCCCCGTAGCGCCCCTGCCGCATCTGTGCCTCGCCCCGCAGCACCAGGCCCGCCGGCAAGCGGGGGGCCAGGGCATAAAGCCGCTGGGCTATGCCCAGCGCCTTGGCGGGATTGCCGGCCAAGAGCTCCAGATCCCCCGCCACCTGGAGCGCCGGCAGGTAGTCCGGCGAGCGCGCCAGCGCCTGCTCGATGGCACTCCGGGCATCCCCGTAACGGCGTAGGGAGATGTGGGCGCGGGCGAGTTCCACCTGCGCCGGGGTGGGGTCGGCAAGCAGCCCCGCCAGGCGGCTGAAAGAGGCCACGGCGTTTTCGCGCGCCCCGCTCGCCATCTGCATACGGCCAAGGAAGGCCAGGGCCTGGGGGTCGTCCGGGTTGGCCCGCGCCGCCTCGGTGGCCAGGGCCAGCGCCTGGTCGGCCCGTCCCCGCTTGAGGTGGTGTTCCGCCAGCATGAGCCGCGGCCGCAGGGCCTTGGCATCCTGACGGGCGGCGCGGCTTAGCCAGTCGACGAAGGCCTTCTCATCACCCGCCCTGGCGGCAAGCCCGGCCAGGGCCACCATGATGTCGGTGTTGCCGGGATGGCGCGCCAGCATGCGCTCAAAACGCTCCCGCGCCGCCTCGGGCCGGCCTTCCGCCAGATCCAGGTCGGCGAGCGCCGCCGCCGTCAAAAGGTCCGCGGGGTCTTTGGCAAGCCCCGCTTCCAGGGCCTTGCGCGCCCCCACCCGGTCGTTTCTGAGGAGCAGCACCCCACCCCGCAGCCGATGGGGGAGGGCGCTTTGGGGTTCCTTGCGCTCGATGCGGTCGATGCTCGCCAGGGCCCGGTCGTATTCCCGCCCCCGGTTGTACTCCGCCACCAGCAGCAGATCGGCGGTCACCCCCTTCTGGTCCCGCGCCGCCACCTCCTCCAGCAGGGCAAGGCCCTTTTCCCGCTCGCCCCGCCCCAAGTGGGCCACCGCCAGCGCCACCTGGCTGCCGGCATTCCCCGGCTCCACCGCCAGCGCCCGCTCGAGAAAGCCCTGGGCGCGCGCGTAATCGCCTAAGAGCAGATAGGCCTGGCCGGTGGCGGCGAGAAGCCGCGCATCGTCGGGATAGCGGCCAAGCAGGGGCTCGGTGAGGGGAGGGATTTCCGCCGCGCGGCCGCTGCGGGCCAGGATGTCCGCCTTGAGGAGGACGGCACTGCGGTTGGCGGGCTGGACGGTGAGGTAGCGGCTCACATACTGCTCGGCAAGCCCCAGGTTGCCCTTGGCGTAGTGGACCTGGGCGGCAAGGAGCCAGCCGGGAAAATAGCGGGGATAGCGCTTTTCCAGACGCTGGGCGAGTTCCAGCGCGCCATCCAGCTGGCCCCGCGCCTGTTTCAGGGCGGCGCCCACGTGCAAAAGGCCCGGGTGCTCGATGCCGGCGTTCTGCAGCGTTTCCAGGTCCTTGCGCGCGCCAGCAAAGTCACCCCGACCGATGGCGATGGCGGCGCGGCCGATGAGGGCTTCGGCGTTCAAGGGGTTGCGTTTCAGGGCTTCGCCGAAGGCGGCCTGGGCCGCCTCGGCATTCCCCTGCATCTGGGCGAACTCACCCAGACGCGCCCAGGTGCCGTCGTTGTCCGGCTCGATTTGCCGCGCTTTCTCGAGATAGCCCCGGGCCGCCTCCAGGTCACCGCGGGCGGTGGCACACAGGGCCAGGCCCCAGCGCGCCTCCACGGCGTGCTCGGGGTCAGCCGCCTCCCCTTCCCCGTAAGCAGCGCAACCATCACGGAAACGCCGCGCCCCGACAAGCGCATCGCCCCGCAGGGCCAAAAGCCGAGCGGTATTGGTGGCAGAGTCGCTCGCCGCCGGTTCGATTTCCCGCAACAGCCTTTCGAAATCCCCCTGCAGGAGATAGGCGCGCGCCAGGGGCACCTTCAGGGTGGCGGGGTTCATCCCCAACGCCTGCGCCTGGCGCAGTTCCTTTTCCGCATCCTGGCCCCGACGCTGGGTGAGGTAGAGCCGGCCAAGCTCCCAGCGGGCTTCCGCATTGCGGGGGTTTTTCGCGACCGCATTCTTGAGCTCGATCTCCGCCGCGCGCAGATCGTTTTTCCTCAAGAAGGTCTTGGCGCGGCTGACGTGTTCCTGGTCCGTGTAGTTGGCAAGCCGTTCACAGCCCGCAGCAAACAGGGCGAAAAGCAAAGCGACGGCGACCAGGCGCATAAGGCGGGCGGCAAGCATGGAAACTCCTTTCGTCACGGGCGGGCGGTCAGTTGGGAAAGCAGGGCCTGGGCGTCCTTTTCCTCGGGGAAGCGCACCCCCACCGCCAGGGCCCGTTGCAGTTCCTGCCGCGCCCCGCCGGAATCACCGCTTTTCCAGAGGGCCACCGCATAGTGGTAGCGCACACTGGGCTCGCCAGGAGCGGCGGCCACCGCCTTGGCGAGGAAATCCCGGGCCTGCCGCGCCCGCCCCGCTTGGAGGTGGATCCAGCCCAGGGTGTCGAGGATGCGGGGATCTTCCGGTCGCAGCCGATGGGCCCGCTCGGCCATCGCCAGCGCCCCCGCATCCCCCTGCTTGCCGAGCAGCCAGGCGAGGTTGTTGAGGGCGACGAGATGATCCGGGGCCTTTTCCAGGATGGCCCGATACTGGGCGATGGCTTCTTTGTCCTCACCCCGCTTGAGGTGGCTCTCCCCGAGGTAGAGGCGCATGCCCACATCGTCCGGATGCGCCTTGAGCCACCGCTCGGCCACCGCCCGGGCCTCCGCCGGCCGGTTGGCGGCAAGGAGACTGCCGTGCAGCTTCATGGCGATCACGGGGTTTGCCTCCCGCTCGAAGGCCTTCTGATAGAGGGCCGCGGCGCGCGCCGGGTCATTGCGGGCGAGATGGATGTCCCCCTCGATGACGAAGCCCCCGGCGGCCTTGGGCGCCTGGGCCTGCAGGGTCTGGGCGCGGCGCAGGGCCTCCTCCTGGCGGCCGCCGCGCCACTCGAGGCCGATGAGGGCGAGCTGGGCGTCGGTGAATTTCGGGTCCAGCGTCAGGGCCCGCTCCAAGGACTTGCGCGCCTCCCCCAGCCGGTCCGCCGCCATCTGGGCGCTGGCAAGCTGGAAGAACGCCGAGGCGGAGTCGGGCTCCCGCTCCACCAGCCGGCTGAAGGTGGTCAGGGCGTTGTCCTTCTCCCCCGCCGCGAGCTGCACCCGGCCCAATAGCGCCAGTGCCTGGGCGCTGTCGGGATTGGCGGCCTGGGCCTCGCGGGCAAAAGTGAGGGCTCGCTGCGGCTCCCGCCGCGCCAGATAATGATCGGCCAGCAGGGCGCGGGGGGCGATGGCCTTCGCATCCGCCTTGGCGGCTTTTTCCAGCCACTCGACGGCGCCTTTTTCGTTGCGCGCGACCTGCTCCAGGGCGGCAAGCCCCAGCATGGCGTCCACGCTCCTCGGGTTGGCGGCGAGCACCGACTCGAAG